>CAIUAC010001260.1 GCA_903896985.1 uncultured Sandaracinus sp. | reverse complement strand
GCCCGTTCGGCGACGCGCTCGGGCCCACCGTCGGTGGCGCCGACGCGATCAGGCGATCGATCGACTCCTGGTCGAAGCCGAGCAGAAGCTGCCCGCGGAAGTCGATCACCGGAATGCCCGTCGGGTTGAGGCCCTGCGCCTGCGCCTTGCGCGTCATCTCTTGCTGCGCGCCGGGCTCGCGCTCGATGTCCTTGATGAGGAACGGCACGCCGCGCGAGCGCAGATACGCCTCCGCCTGACGGCACGCGCCGCACCAAGACGCGCCGTAGACGATGACGTCGCTGCTCGAGCCTCCCGCCGCGCCGGGCACGGGCTGAGCCGCCGCGAGCGCAGCTGCGCGCGCCGCGCTGAGCGTGCCCTCGAAGGACTCGCGGGCGACCTTGTACACGACGTAGTTGCCGCCCTGCCCCGGGGCGCGGACGTCGGCGAGGTAGACGAACGCCGGGTCGAGGCGGGCGTCCGGCGCGAGCTGCAGCGAGTCGACGCGCACCTGCGCGCGGTGCGCCTCGGGGATGTCCGAGCGGCTCTGCGCGCTGTGCGGACCGTCGGCGTCGAACCAGACGAGCAGGAGCCCTTCGAGCTCACCGCGCACCGCGAACGGCGGGCGCACGATCTCCGGCGCGGCGACGGGCGGAGCCGACGCGGAGCCGGGGTCCGCGCTCTCGCCGGTGGCGCTCGAGGAGCCGCACGCCGAGGCGAGGGAGAGCGCGAGCAGGACGAGCAGCGAGAGCGAACCACGAGACGACGACAGCAGCTGCACGCACGACCTCCGAGCGCCCAACATGGCCCTATCAGGGCGCGTGCGCACGCCCGCCGAAGCGCAGCGTGAGGTCGCGCTTGCCCTCTTGGCAGCGCGGGAACAGCTCGCGCGAGCGCGCGATCGCCTGATCGGAGCGCTCGATCGCGCTCGCGATGCGCGCGGCGTCGGCCGCGGGGAGCTGCGCGCCTGCGCGCGTCGCGTGCTCGAGCGAGGCGCGCGCGGTCTGCTGCTCGCGCTCCGCCGTCAAGAGCGCGTCGTGCGCGCGAACGCAGGCATCGCGGACCCGCACGACCGACTCGACCGAGAGCCCCAGGCGGCGCACCGAGTCGAGCTCGCTTTGCCGCACGGCGAGCGGCGAGTCCTCCTCGACGCGGTCGAGCCGCGACACGAGCAGCTGCGCCTCGTTGCGCTCGGCGTCCTCGCAGCCGGCCGCGAGCAACCCGGCGACGAGCCCCATCGCGACGGGCACGGCGGCGGCGAGCGCGCGCGCGAGCAGCGACTGCGAGACCGCGAGGCGAGGCGTGCGTCCGTTCATGCGGCGCAGAGACTAGCCCGCCGCGCGTGCTACGCCACAGCGCGATGGCGGCGCCCGTAACTCCCGAACTGCACCGCGTCTACTTCATCCCGGGGATGTTCGGCTTCGGTCGGCTCGCGGGCTACGAGTACTTCGGTCACCTCGAGGCGGCGCTCGCCGCGCGCTTCGACGAGCTCGGCGTGCCGCTCGCGATGGAGGTCGTGCAGACCCCGCCGACCGCCTCCATCCGGCGCCGCGCGGAGGTCGTCGCCGAGGCCATCGCGCGCTCGGCGGGCGGCGCGAAGGGCGGCCCGATCCACCTGATCGGGCACTCGACCGGCGGCCTCGACGCGCGCCTGCTGCTCTCGCCGAGCGTGCGCCTCGACGTGCCCGCGACGTCGCTCGCCTGGCGCGCGCGCACGCAGTGCGTGCTGACGCTCAACACGCCGCACTACGGCACGCCCCTCGCCGCGTTCTTCACGACGGTCTCGGGCACGCGGCTCCTGACGCTGCTCTCGCTCCTGACGGTGACGACGCTCGGCGTCGGCGCGCCGGGGCTCTCCGCGCTCTCGTCGCTGATCGCGGCGATCGGCTCGGTCGACGAGGTCCTCGGCATCGACCTCCGCCTCCTCGATCGCGCCACGGACGTCGCGCTGCGCCTCATCGGCGACCGCGGACGCGACGAGGTCGCG
>CAIUAC010001259.1 GCA_903896985.1 uncultured Sandaracinus sp. | reverse complement strand
CGCGCCGCCCTCGACGCGCCCGACGCGCAACTCGCGCGGGCCATGGTTCATCGGTGCGGCGGCCAACATCACCGCTGTCATGGCGCCCGGCCGCTGGTCGCCGAGGTGCTTCGCGAACGTCGCTTCCTGATTCGAGGTCATGCGAGTCTCCTCGCGCACTCGGGTGTGCGCCCGGTCGGGTAGACATCGCTTCTTTGGCGAAGTTCCGTAGGATGTCGCTCGATGTCCCGCGCCCCGCGCCTCGCCGTCTTCGCCCTGCTCGGGCTGTGCGCGCTGCTCCCGTGTTGGGCTGTGCGCGCGCAAGATCCGCTCGCCACGCTCGACGACGACGGCGATGACGACTCCGCCGAGCGCCGCGCGGAGCTCACGCGGGTGCTCGCGCAGGCGCGCAGCTATCTGACGGATGGCGCCACCGATCCGGCCCGCCTCGAGCTCGCCGAGCGCGCGTGCGCGAACGCCGCCCGCCTCGACGCTCGCAGCGGCGACGTCGAGCTCCTCTGGGCGCAGGTGATGAGCGCGCGCGGGGACGTCGCCGGCGCCATCCGTCACGCCGAGCGCGCCGCGACGCTCTCCCCGCGCAGCTTCGACGCGCAGCTCCTCCATGCGTCGCTGCTCCTCGACATCCGCGACGCCCGCCACGCCAAGGCGGCCTACGAGCGCGCGCTCGCCTTGCGCGAGTCGAGCTACGAGGCGCGGCTCGGGCTCGCGCTCGCGCTGCGGCGCGCGGGCGACTCGTCCGCCGCGGCGGAGCAACTGCGCCGCTGCACGCGGGACGCGCCGCGGCGTGCGGAGGCGTTCTACGAGCTCGGCGTCACGCTCTCGGCGTCAGCGACTGCGCCTGAGGCGAGCGAGGGGCGCGCCGCCTACGCGCGCTTTCTCACGCTCGCCGGGAGCGAACCGCGCTTCGCTGACGCCGTGCGCGCCGCGCGAGCCGGGCAGACACCGCGCCCCGCGCCGACGCGCTGGGCTCCGCGTAGCGTCACGCGCCGCCATTGACGCCCCGGGGGCCCTCGGTAAGATGCGCGCCTCATGACGACCGTGCCGGACAACGACCCGACGCTCGGGCTCTTCTCGGTCCTGCGCGACGACGGCTCGTCCGACCCGCAGGCTGACCCGTTCCTCGACGACCCCACGCTGCTCGGGATGTATCGAGAGATGCTGCGCATCCGCATCCTCGACGAGCGGATGCTCGCGCGGCAGCGGCAGGGGCGCATCGGCTTCTACGGCACCGTGACGGGGCAGGAGGCGACGCCCATCGCGACCGCCTTCGCGACGCGCCCGGAGGACTGGATCTTCCCCGCCCTCCGCGAGAACGCGATCATGCTCGCGCGCGGTTTCCCCTTGGAAAAGTGGCTCGCCCAGGTCTACGGCAACAGCGCCGACGTGCTCAAGGGCCGGCAGATGCCGAGCCATATGTCGGGGCGCGCGGTCAACCAAGTGTCGTGGGGCTCGTGCCTCGGTCCGCAGCTCCCGCAGGCGGTCGGCGCGGCGTGGGCGGCCAAGCTCAAGAAGGACCCCGTCGTCACCGTCGGCTTCATCGGCGACGGCGCGACGAGCGAGCCTGATTTTCACTCGGCGATGACCTTCGCGGGCGTCTACAAGGTCCCCTGCGTCCTCATCTGCCAGAACAACCACTGGGCGATCAGCGTGCCCTCCTCGCGGCAGACCTCGTCGAAGACCTTCGCCATCAAGGCGCACGCGTACGGCGTGCGCGGCGCGCGCGTCGACGGCAACGACGTGCTCGCGCTCTACCGCACGATCAAGGAAGCCGTCGAGCACGCGCGCACGACCTCTGAGCCCACGTTCATCGAGGCGGTCACCTATCGCATCGGCGCGCACTCGTCCTCCGACGACCCGACCCGCTATCGCCAAGAGAGCGAGGTCGAGGCGTGGCGCCTGCGCGATCCGCTCGTGCGCTACGAGCGCTATCTGCGCCGCGCGGAGCTGCTCGACGACGCGCTCAAGGCGTCGATGTCCGCGGCGATCGAGGAGCAGATCGCGACCGCCGTTCGGGCGGTCGAGCCCATTGCGCCTCCGCCGCGCAGCTCGATGGTCGAGGACGTCTACGCGACGGTCCCAAGGCATCTCCGCGAGCAGCTCGCCGAGATGGAAGCCCACCCGGCCCCTCCAAGCGCGCACGGCGCCGGTCACTGACGAAGAGAAGAGACGAACCCGCATGGCCAACAAGACCTACGACGCGATCATCATCGGCGGTGGACCCGGCGGCTATCCGGCGGCGATCCGCCTCGGGCAGCTGAAGAACACCGTGCTCGTCGTCGAGAAAGAGTACATCGGCGGCGTCTGCCTCAACTGGGGCTGCATCCCGTCGAAGGCGCTGATCGCCGCCGCGAACTTCTACGAGAAGGCGCAGCACACCGCCGGCACGATGGGCATCACCTTCACCGACGTGAAGGTCGACGTCACCAAGCTGCAAGCCTGGAAGCAGGGCATCGTCGGCAAGCTGACGGGCGGCGTGCGCATGCTCGTGAAGGCGAACGGCGGCGAGATCGTGATGGGCACGGGCAAGCTCGTCGGCCCGAACACCGTCGAGGTCACGCTCCCCGACGGCAAGGTCGAGCGCTACGACGCCAAGAAGGGCATCGTCCTCGCGACGGGCGCGACGCCCATCCAGATCCCCGGCATGGAGCCTGACGGTGAGGTCGTGATCACGGCGCGCGAGGCGGTCAGCCTGCCCGCGGTGCCGAAGACGCTGCTCGTCGTCGGCGGCGGGGTGATCGGCCTCGAGCTCGGCATGGTCTATCAGAAGCTCGGCGCGAAGGTGATCGTCGTCGAGTTGACCGATCAGCTGCTCCCGGGCGTCGACGTCGACCTCGTCAAGGTCGTCGAGAAGGCGTTCACCAAGGCGGGCGGCGAGGTGCTGCTCAAGACCAAGGCTGCCGGCCTCAAGCGGGACGCTCAGACGGCCACCGTCACGGTCGAGCTGCCCGACGGCAGCAAGCGCGAGATCACGGCGGACAAGGTCCTGATGTCCATCGGCTTCAAGCCGAACAGCAAGGACCTCGG
>CAIUAC010001258.1 GCA_903896985.1 uncultured Sandaracinus sp. | reverse complement strand
TCGGCAGCGCGGCGGGAACCTCGGTCGGCGCGGCGAGCGCAGGAACGGGCGCGGGGACCGTGACCGCAGTGGCGGGAGCCGCCGGAGCGAGCGGAGTCACTGGAGCGCCCGGAATTTCGAGCTTGTCGCCGTCGTCGCCCGAGAAGGCATACGCGCCGAGCGCGACCGCACCGACCGCCGCCGCTGCGAGCACGACGTACCGACCCACGGGGCGCCGCACGACCACGGCCTCTGGCGCTGCCGCCGCGGTCTTGCGCGAGCGCCACTCTCCCGGCGCCGCGACGGTCGGCGCCGGTGCGGTGGTGCGGCGTGGCTTCTGCGCCTGGGCGCTCGTCGCCGCAGCGCGAGCGTCCACCTTGGCGCGCAGGACGCCAGCGAAGCGGGAGAGCAGCGCGATGGTCCGCGCGCTCGCTGCCTGCACAGCCGGTCCCACTCGGCGCACGGCTGCGACACTCACCGCTCGGGCGCGCTCGAGCGCAGCGAGCAGGACGGGCTTGACGCGCTCCCAGAGCGCGACCGCCTCGCTGCGCGTTCGGCTGACCAGCGAGAGCAGCTTGGCGAGCACGAGCGCGAGCTTCTGCGCAGGGACCTCGGAGCCGAGCGCAGGTGTGCCGTCCCGGTCGTTGCGCACGACCTGCACCGCGTCACGCACCGGGCGGGCTGGCGCTGCGCCAACGGTGGTCGCCGAAGCTGCGGTCGCGGAAGCTGCCATCGAGGCGTTCAGCTCCCGGAGGGCGTCGTCCGCGGAGAGGCGCGCGGAATCCTCGTGCTCTTCCTCGTCGTCCTCCTCGCCGCCCGTCGGCGCGGCCAGCATACCGGAGCTCGAACGTCGGACGGCCGCGTGCTCCGCCTCGTCGTCGGCGTAGGCCGCGTGCGCCATCATCGGCGCGACGAGATCGGGGTCGGTGCGGTCGTCGCCAGGCAGCGTCAGGGGGCGCGACGAGGTCGCCATCGACGACGGCGAAGCGACCGACGTTGAGGCCGCTGACGCCGCCAACGGCTCGTCGAAGACGACCTGCAGGACGAGTTTTGGCAGATCGCCGCAGAGCTGGAGGTCGACGCTGCCGATGCGCCCGCGGCGCGCGGCCCCGCTCGCATCGCGGACGGCGACGCCCGTGTCGAGCGCCAGGAACGGGAGCTCCTGCTCGAGGGTCATCAGGTCGTCGGCGCGGTGCGTGACCCGGGCGACGATGGGGGTCGGTACGCCGTCGAGGAAGAGCCGCGCGACGGCGCGAGCGCCCGGCGCCGGGACGGCAGACGCTTCCGCGTCATCGCCGACGAGCGCGCGAATCGCCTCTTCCGAGCGTGCGTCGAGCGCGACGAAGCGCAGGCCGAACTCGCCCTGGTGCTCGCCCGCATCGGTCGCCCAGACGACCTCGCCCTCGGCTTCGAGCGGCTCGCCGAGCGGCGGGCACTCGAAGCGGCACGCGAGCCGGGAGCCGACCTCCGGCAGATACGCTGCGCGCATCGAGAGGCCGCCGGTGCTCAAGTTCACGGCGTCGGCTTCGAAGGGCTCATCGAAGTCACGATGTGCGAGCGAGACGAGCACGTCCAAGGGGACGCGCACCGCTACGTTGGACCGACGCTCGTGGGCTGCTTGCATGGTGGAATCTCCTGGCACGAGCGACCCTTCTCAGAACGCTCCGCCAAAATCCAATTTTCGGCGAACGCTGCCCGCGGAGCCACGCGCGCTTTCCTTGACCCCGTGATCCGCTGCGCGCAGTGTCGCCGCTGACCATGGCTGTTCGTCTCGTCGTGCGCGCGCCTTTTGCCGCCGACGCGAGCGCGGAGCTCGCCTTCGAATTCGATCAGACGCGCGTGCTCATCGGGCGCAGCTCGTCGGCGGATGTGCGTCTCCCGCACGCCGCCGTCAGCGAGTCGCACGCGGCGCTTCGCCTCGACGGCAGCGTGTACGCGCTCACCGATGAGGGCTCGACCAACGGCACGCGCGTCAACGGCGTGCGCCTCGTACCGGGGCGCGCGAAAGCGCTGCGGAGCGGTGACGTCGTGGACGTCGCGGGCTTCCTGCTGACCTTTCACGCGGGCGTCGCGACCACGCTGCCGACCTCGTCCGAGCAGACCGCGGCGCTCGCGCGTCGACTCGTGCGCGAGGTGCTCGACCCTCACGGCGCCGGCAGCGCCCCC
>CAIUAC010001257.1 GCA_903896985.1 uncultured Sandaracinus sp. | reverse complement strand
GCGTCTCGGGAGGCAAAACCGCACCGATCGCGCTCCTTCAACGCGGCTTTCGGCGGGACGAAGAGCTTGCGGAGACGGCCCGGGAGGGTGTACGCTGCCCGAGTGTGCTCACCGACAGGCCCTTCATGTTCCTTCTCCTCAGCGCGAGTCAGCGCGCTCATCGAAGCGTGGCACTCGGAGGGCGCCGTCACAGAGCTGCTGTCGCTCGGCGAGCCTGCGCTGCGGAGGGTCCTCGACGCGAAGGACGGCAAAGGCACTCTCCAGCGCGCGGGCGCAGAGCCGCGCGACTACGAAGATGCCCTCCACCAGGTCATCCTCGCGTGGGGCAAGCACGCGCTCGATACCGTGCTCGACGAGCAGCGCCGACGCGGCTGGAGCGACGAGCGCATCGTGCTCTCGGGGCTCGGCGGCGTCCCTGACCCGCGCATCGTCGAGCTGCTCCTCGCGCTCTGCGCCAGCAAGCTCCCCCTCGATCGGCAGGTCGCCGTCGGCTACCTCGGCGCGCAGCGCGACCCGCGCGCGACTCAGGCGCTGATTCGGGCGCTACGCGACCGCTCCGAGAGCGTCCGACTCGCCGCGCTCCAGAGCCTGGGCGAGTCGGGCGATCCGACGAGCCTCGACGCGCTGACCGCCTTCGCAGCGCGCGCGGTGGGCAAGCCCTGGCTGGCGCGCGAGGCGCGGGCGGCGATCGCGAAGGTGCGCAAGGAGGGTCGGGCGGCACAGCGGGGCTCGCGAGGCTGAGGGCTGACGGGCGGCCACGCCGCGGCACGAGGTCAACGGACGCGCGCTGCCGCTTCTCTGTCTATTGCAGTCGAGGTGTGGCACGGCGAGGCCGCCCAATGGCGCAGCCTGCTCCCGGTCAACGTTTCGGCGCGTATTGGATCGTCCGCCAAATCGGGGCGGGTGGCATGGGCACCGTATGGGAAGGGCAGCACGAGGCGCTCCAGAAGCGCGTCGCGATCAAGACCCTCAACGCCGCCTCCGCGTTGAGCCAAGAGGCGGTCGCCCGGTTCATGCGGGAAGGTCAGTCTGCGTCGAAGATCGAACATCCCCACATCGCTGCGCGACTAGAGTTCGCGGTCCAGTGTGCGCTTCGTCGCACCTTGGCCAGCACCCACCCACAAGACATCGACGCCCAAACCGGCAGTCTCCCCGGCATCTCTATGCCGCCGTCCCGCTGTCGCTCGTCAGCCCAAAGACCATGTCCGTGACGAAGCGCTTGAAGAGCGGGTTCTGCACGAACTGCTTGTAGACCTCGGTGTCGTCTTTGAGCACGTCGAGCATGACCTTCGCGAGGGCCTTGTCATGCTCGATGCGGGCGGTCTGCGGCGTGTTCGTCTTCGCGTTCTGGTAGGCGACGTCTGCCGCGACCTTCGGGGCGATCTCGTCCTTGAAGCGCCGGACTACGGACTCGGCGTCCTTGAAGATGGCCCCGAATTGCTCGTTGAAGCTCGCGAGGATGTTCGAGAGTCGGTCGAGCTCGGCCTCGGGCTTGCGGCCGCCGCCGGAGACCGGGATGGGCGCAATCTCGCCCTCCTCGTCGGGGAGCGCGAGCCTCTGCGCGGCCCGCTTCTCGACGCGGTAGCTGTCCATGTCGATGGACTCGAGGATGCCCTTCGCGAGGTCCTCCTCTTTCGGCGCGGGCAGCTTCGGGAGCAGCAGGTTGAGCAGGATCGAGAGCTTCTCCCAAGCGGCGCTCGGATACGGCAGGATCGACGCGAGGAAGTCGTACGTGCGAGTGAAGGCCTTGGCCTTGCCCTTGAAGTCGACCTGCCCGTCCTCGTCGAGCCGCTCGAGGTAGGCGGCCACGATCGCGTCGAGGATCGGGTCGAGCTTGTCGCGGGAGGCGTTGGAGAGGAAAAGGGCGACGAGAGCTTCGAGCTGTTCGGGTGAGTAGACCTGCCACCCGTCGAGCGCTGCCTTGAGGTCGTGGAGCTTGTTCGGGTCCGTCTCCTCGCTGAGCACGGTCGTTCGCCAGTCTGGAACTTGTCGGCGCAGATCAGGAAGCGATACGGGTCCTCTTGGATGCGGTCGGCGATCTCCGAGGACGGGAAGCCGTTGAGCGAGGCCTCCGTGATCTTCCCATCGCCGTAGTCCTGCTCACCCGAGAACGCGACGATCGCGCGATAGGGGCTCTTGCGGTCGACGAGGTACGCCTGGAACGCCTGGTAGTACTGCACCGCGCGCTGGATGCCGCTCGTCACGACCATCGCGCGGGCTTGACCCTTGATCTTCTGGAGCGCGATCACCTGCTCGTGGAAGTGGTCGACCATGATCTCGGCCTTGAGGCGGATCGCGGTGTCGTTGCTCTCGACGTAGCGGCGCAGCTTCTTGCGCGCCCTCTTCACGTCGAACTCGGGGTCGCTCTCGATGGTCTTGACCAGCTTGTAGTAGCTGTTGACCGTCGTGTAGCTCTTGAGCACGTCGAGGATGAAGCCCTCGTCGATGGCCTGCTTCATCGTGTAGCCGTGGAACGGCCGGTGCGGGATCTTGCCCTCGGCGTCCATGAGGAGCTGTTGAGCCAATCACATCGACCGACGCCTGCGCATAAACGTGCGGGCAATTGAGCTGCCACATAAGGAGATCGCTGTCCTGAGTCTTTCGGACGCGGAATACCATCATGCGCTGCGAGATGCAGAGTCGAACACCCGAAGGAACCGTTGCGGCTATCCCGAACCGTTCTCCCTCACGACTGTAGAGGATATCTCCCTCGACAGGCACTAACCTCGACGTCCATAACGCGAATTGCTCTTCCGACACGCGTCGCGCTTGCGACAGACGGACCTTGCCAGGTTCGATATCAGCCGTGCGGATCGCGGGAAACGCGCCATCTGGCAGGTATCGAGGCGTTGCATGAAGACAATCGACGATATGCGTCGCCTCGAACTTCAGACGCCCTGACCGCGCAGTCGTAGAGCAGGTACGAGCCCGCCTTCACCTCGCGCGCGATGGGCCGGAACATCAGCGTCGTCATCAGACGGACGGCGTCGCGCGGGGTCCAGTGCTCGCCGGCCTCCTCGTTGTTCTCCTCGTTGAACTTGCGGACCAGCTCCTCGAACACCGTGCCCATGGAGTGGTTGTCCATGGCCGGCTGCCGCACCGAGCCGTCGCCGTTCAGCACCGGGTTCGGGCTGAGGTTCACGTCCGGGTCGAGGAACTTCTCGATCAGCGTGCCGAGCGCGTCGCTCTTCGAGAGGCGCACGAGCACGTTCCTGAACTCGAAATTGACGAGGATGTCCTGGACGTTCTGCGAGAAGCCGTCGAGGTAGTCGTCGAAGTCGGCCTTGAGCTGCTGCTGGCTCCCGCGGGACTTGAGGTCGCGCAGGCTGAACTTGGAGGTGTTGTAGAACGCCTGCCCTGCGGCCGAGGCGAGCGCCGCGCCCTGCTCGGTGATGCCCGCCCGATCGAGCATCGCCTTGGTCGCGAGCACGTCCTTCTTCGTCGGCTCGAGCACCGCGTCGAGGCGGCGCAGCACGCACATCGGCAAGATGACGTCGCGGTACTTCCCGCGGACGAACAGATCGCGGCCTGCACACCACGTTGCCTATGTCGTTGGGTCAAGCATCGGGGTTGGGCCGGAGCGAAGCGGCCTTGCCACACGTAGGGCATTTACCTCCCGCCTTCACATAGCAGGTGGTACAGAACTTGTCCTCACATGCACGGCACTGCCGCGTCAGGCCCGACTTGGGCTTCTTGCACCCTTTGCAAAGTCCGATATCAGCCATCTCAGCCTCCTTCAGCGCTAAGCGACATTGCCAGACATTCCTGGATGGCGTCAAGCGCTCTTCTTCTACAGACGCACTCGGCGCCTCCACCGCGCCGTTCGGGCGACCCAAGACGGCCACTGCGGGCGTAACAAAGCGATTTGCGGAGACTGCTAGCGGCGCAGCACGACTCCCCTGCAGCGCTCCATCGCCGCAAAGAGATCAAACCACTGGGTCGCGAGGTCGAACGCTCCGTAGCGCAGAGCACGCTCCCGGTTCGCTCGTTCATTGCCGGGTGAGCAAAAGACGATGACCGGCGCATTCATCAGGTCGCGCGATACCGTGGATAGTAGCTCCTCGGCGACCGACCATGGGGCGTTCTCGTGCGTCGGCGTGCCTCGATCGTGACCCCAGTGCGTCACGACGAGATCGTACGGAGCGCCTCTTTCTCGCGCGTCCATCAGTGCGCGCGTCGCCTCCGAGACGTTGCGCACGGTGCGTATCACGGGTTGGTCGCCTGCTGGAAGCACGTCTCGTGGCGTCGACGTGATCCCCAACACCCTGAAGGCGGTGGAGTTGTTCCGAGGGTTGGGGTCCAGCCATAGGATCCGGCAGCCCTTGTAGAGTGCGCGAAGGCGTCCGCCCGGGCTGCAGGAGTCGGAGAGCCGCGCGAGGGTTGCATCGAAGCCGCTGTGGTCCTGCTTGCCGTCGTGGAGGCGGACAGGATACGAGATGACCTTGATGCCCTCGTGCCTCAGCAAGTGACGGCGCTTATGCGGAGAGACGTCCGGAAGCACCGCATAGGCGTCGAGCAGGCCCCCTTCGCCGTTTTCCTCGTTGAAGACGGTCATGAGTTCG
>CAIUAC010001256.1 GCA_903896985.1 uncultured Sandaracinus sp. | reverse complement strand
GGTGATCGCCGCGAGCGCGCCGCCGGCGCCGGCGGGCGCGACGGCGAGGTTCACGCCGAGGCGCGTCACGCCCCCGGTGCGCGCGGCCAACAGGTCCACCTCGACGAGGCTGCCCGAGGGGCCCGCGACGAAGACCGCGCCGAGCCCGCTCGTGCCGGCGAAGGGCGCGCCGACGAGCAGGTCGCCGCTCGGCAGCCCCGCGAGGGACGCGCCGAACTGTCCGCCCGACGGCCCCGAGATGCGCTCGATCGCCATCGTCGGGGAGTTCTCGCAGCGCACGAGCACCTTGCCCGCCGCGGGCGCCCCCGTCGCGACGCAGAGCGCCTCGCCGCGCCAGCTCGTCAGACCGGCGAGCGACTCGCCTGCGCCCGCCTCACAGTCGCCCGGGTCTTTGCAGACGTCGTAGGCGGCCGGGTCGACGCGCAGCGCGGAGCCCGTCCACGCCGCGTAGACGCGCACGCCCGAGTCTGCGCCCGCGCTCGCGGCGAGGCGCGAGACCCGCACCCCGACGAGCGGCCCGCCGAAGGACGCGAGCACGCTGCCGAAGCCCGCGCGCGCGTAGCCGTCGGGCGCCTCTGCGACGAGGATGTTCGCGTCGTCGCGGAGGTCGTCGAAGACGCCGGGGTTGCACGCGCCGAGCAGCGCCGCGCCGCTGAGCGCGGTCGTCGTGTAGAGGAGCGCAGAGAGCGACGCGGAGAGCGCGCCGGGTCGGAGGTCGTCGCGCATCAGAAGCTCCACCGCAGCGTGCCGCCGCCTGCCCGCGCGCGCGGGTCGTAATAGGGAGAGAACGCCCAGTCGCGCGGCTCGAGCACCGTCGCCTCGGAGTCCGGCAGCGGATCGCGCAGGAAGTAATAGAGCGACAGCAGCCCGAGCGCCGCGCCGAGGCCGAACGAGATGTCCGCGCCGACCGCCAGCCAGGTGCCCGTCGAGAGGCGCGAGTCGTTGGACGTCAGCCGCCCGGCGAGGCGCTCGGCGTCGAGGTCGCTGCGCAAGCCGTCCGCGTAGACGCCCATCCCGACGCCTCCGCCGACCAGCAGCGCGCCCATCACGGCGGTCGTCCACGCGCCGCCGCGCCCGACCGCCGGCTTGAGCCGCACGCGGATCGGCGTGACCTGCCCTTGGCGCACGTTGAGCTGAGCCTCCCAGTCCTTCATGCCGTCGGCCTCGACGCGCACCTCGTGCGGTCCCGCCGAGACATCGCCCTCGTAGGGCACCGTGCCGACGAGGCGATCGTCGACGTAGATCTCGGAGCCGGGCACGTTCGACACCACGCGGATCCGCCCCTCGTCGACGCGCGTGAGGTCGGTGCGCACGAGCACCTCCTCGCCGACGCCGACCTCGACGTCGCGCTGCACGGGCAGATAGCCCGGGCGCTCGATCCAGAGCTTGTGCGTGCCGGTCGAGATCGCGTTCTGGAAGGGCGTCGTGCCGACGGCGCCCGCCGCGTGATCGTCGATGAAGACGTGCGCGCCGGGCACATCGGTGACGACGCGCAAGAAGCCGAGGAACTCGCCCTGGCTCATCTCGACGATGATCAGGTAGACCTTGCCCGGGCGGACGCGCACGGGCGTCTCGATGCGCCGATAGTCCGGGTGCTCGACGACGACGCGGTAGTCGCCCTGCTCGACCGTGAACGCGAACGGCGACGGGCCCGACGACACGACGCGGTCGCCCTGGCGGAGCGTCACCTGCGCGCCGGCCGGGTTGGTGCGGATGGAGAGCAGCGACTTGAAGTCCTGCGCAGGCGCGATGGGGCCCGGCTGCTCGTCGTCGGGCGGGCGCACGACGGTGACGGCGCTCGTCGTCACGGTCGTGCCCGCGTCGACGTCCGTGGGCACGCCGCCATCGAGCGCGGCGGTCGTGGTGACGCCGGTCGCCGTGACGCCGGCGTCGGCGGTCGTCGCCATGCTCGTGCCCGCGTCGGGCGTCGAGGCGCTCGTCGTCGCCGTCCCCGCGTCGGCCGCGTGCGCGGTGCCCCCGGCGGGCTGACGATCCGCCGCCGCCGTGCGCAGCTGCTCGATGCGGGCGCGGACCGCGCGGGCGTCGCCGGCCTCCGGGTCGCGATCGAGGTAGCGGGCGAAGAAGTCCGCCGCGCGCGTCGGATCGCCGAGGCGCTCGTAGCAGACGCCCGCGTTGAAGAGGAACGCGCTGAACGCCTGCGCCTCGTAGGCGAGCTGGAATT
>CAIUAC010001255.1 GCA_903896985.1 uncultured Sandaracinus sp. | reverse complement strand
GCGGGCATCGTGCACCGCGATCTCAAGCCGGAGAACGTCCTGCTGACGACGCAGGACGGCGTCGACGACTACGTGAAGCTCTGCGACTTCGGCATCGCGACCTTCCTCGAGGCGCGCGCGATGTCCGAGCTGACGCCGATGGGGCGCACGATGGCGAGCCCGCACTATGCGAGCCCGGAGCAGCTCGCCGGGGCGCGCGGCCGGGACGCGCGGGTGGACCTCTACGCGGTCGGCGTGATGCTCTTCGAGATGCTCGCGGGGAGAAAGCCCTTCGAGGCGCCGACCTCGGCGGAGCTCTTCGAGAAGGTGCTCCAGGACGCCGCGCCGCCGCTCCGCGTCTTCCGCAGCGATGTGCCGGAGGCGCTGCAAGCCCTCATCGCGCGCACGCTCTCGAAGGCGCCCGAGCTCCGAGCCGCGAGCGCCGCTGCGCTCCACGCCGAGCTGCTGCCCTTCTGCGACGGGCCGAACCCCGCCGCGTGAGCGCGCCGCGCGGCTCCGACTCGGGGGCGCGTCGCGCGTTGCGCCGGGGGCGGCACCTTGATACATGGCCGCACGCATGGCCGGACCCGACGAGAACGCACAGGCGGGCGAAGCCGCGACGACTCTGCCTTCCGCGCCGAACTCCGCTGGCTTTCGTCAGCGCACTCGCCCCCGCCGCATCATCGTGATCAGCGGCGCGAAGGGCGGCGTCGGCAAGACGGTGTTCGCGACGAACCTCTCGCTCTACCTCGCGACCATCGGTCGGCAGGTCGTCATGGTCGACGCCGACGCGGCCGGCGCGAACGCGCACACTTGCCTGGGCGTCGACCGCCCGCGCGCCGCGCCCGGGGATGGGCCGCTCGGCCCGATCGTCGAGACGCCCGTGCCCGGCCTGCGCCTCCTGCGCGCGGGCCTCGATCATCCCGGCGCGCGCGGCAGCCGCACCGTGCGCCGCGCTCGCCTGCTCGAGGGCCTGCGCGCGATGGAGGCCGAGTACCTCATCACCGACATCGGCGCGGGCACAGTCAGCTCGCTGATCGACCTGACGCTGCGCTGCGACCTCGCCATCTACGTCACGCTGCCGGAGCCGACGGCGATCGAGAACACCTACCGCTTCATCCGCGGCGCGTTCGCCCGGCGCCTGCGCCTCGACTCGCCGACGCGCGAGGTGCGCCTCGCGGTGATGAAGGCGCTCGACGCGCTCGGGGGCGCCCCGGCGCCGCTCGATCTGCTCCGCGATCTCGAGTCGCGAGGGGACCCGCTCGCCGCGTTCGTGAAGCAGCAGATGAAGACGTTCGTCCCGCGCCTCGTGCTCAACCAGACGCGCGTGCGCGGCGACCTCGAGCTCGGCGATCATCTGCGCAGCGCGGTCTATCGGCGCTTCGGCCTCGAGGTCGATTACCTCGGGCACATCGACTACGACGACACTGTTTGGTCGTGCGTGCGCTCGCTCCGCCCGCTGCTCGTCGAGAGCCCCGGGACGAAGGCGAGCAAGAGCATCGAGAAGATCGCGCGGCGCATCCTCGCGCTCGAGTCGAAGGGCCGCGCGCTGCCGCTCCGCACCGTGCCGCCGGGCTCGCATCACGACCTGCTCGAGATCGACCGTGGCGCGACCGACGAGGAGATCCGCCGCGCCTACAAGCGCGCGAAGGAGGTCTTCGCGCCGGACGCGCTGTGTTGCTACGGCCTCTTCGACAAGGCCGAGATCGCCGCGCTCCGCGTGCGCCTCGACGAGGCGTACGACGTGCTCCTCGACTCTGCGCGTCGCCGCCCCTACGAGCTCAGCGTGTTCCCGCTCGACGTCGCGCCCGCGCGCGGCGCCGAGGACGAGCACGCGCAGCGTGAGCCGCTGCCCCCGCCGCCGGACATCAACCCCGACACCGACTTCAGCGGCAGCGTGCTGCGCGCCGTCCGCGAGTCGCGCGGGCTCGACCTGAAGGACGTGAGCCAGACGACGAAGATCGGCCTGCCGCACCTGCGCGCGCTCGAGGACGACGACTTCAGCGCGCTGCCGGCGCTCGTCTACGTGCGCGGCTTCGTCGCCGAGGTCGCCAAGCTCCTGCGCCTCGATCCGCAGCAGGTGAGTCGCACCTACGTGCGCCGCTATCGGCGCTATCTCGAAGAGCGCGCGAGGCGCTGAGTCCGCCGATGCCGACGCTGACCGCCTCCCTCGTGCTCGCCTCTGCCTCGCCGCGCCGCCGCGCCATCCTCGAGACGCTCGGGCTGCCGTGCTTCGTCGAGGCGAGCGGCGTGCCCGAGGTCCGCGCGGAGGGCGAGCCCGCCGTCGCCTATGCGCAGCGCCTCGCCGCCGCGAAGGCGACGGATGTCGCGACGCGCTTCGCGGACGGGACCGTCGTGCTCGGCGCGGACACGGTCGTCGTCGTCGACGGCGACGTGCTCGAGAAGGCGGCGAGCCCGGCGCAGGCGGCGGCGATGATCGCGCGGCTCGCGGGGCGCACGCACGAGGTCGTGACCGCGATGGCCCTCGTGCGGCGGCCGACGGGCGTCGTCGCCGAGGCGCAGGTGACGACGCGCGTGACGTTCCGCGCGCTCGACGCCGGGATGATCGCTCGCTACGTCGCGACCGGCGACGGCGACGGCAAGGCCGGCGCGTACGCGGTGCAGGGCGTCGGCGCGGGGCTCGTGACGCGCATCGAGGGCTCGTACCTGAACGTCGTCGGGCTGCCCGCCGCGGAGCTGCTCGACCTGCTCTCGAGCGCGGGCGTGCTCGTCGAGTGGCCATGAGCTCGGCACCGGATCCGGCGCTCGTCGCCGACCTCGCGGGGACGCTCGCGGCCGTGCGCGCGCGCATCGACGCGGCGTGCGCGCAGGCAGGTCGCGATGCGGCCTCCGTCGAGCTCGTCGCCGTCTCGAAGACGATGCCGCTCGCGGCTGTGCGCGCCGCGTACGCCGCTGGGCAGCGCGTCTTCGGCGAGAACTACGTGCAGGAGCTCGTCGCCAAGGCGGACGCGTGCGCCGACCTCGCCGACCTCCGCTGGCACTTCATCGGGCACCTGCAGCGCAACAAGGCGAAGGACGTCGTGCACACCGGCGCGACGGTCGAGACGGTCGACTCTGCGCGGCTCGCCGAGGCGCTCGCGGAGCGCGCCGCGCGCGATGGGCGCGTGCTCGACGTCTTCCTGCAAGTGAACGTCGCAGCCGAGGCACAGAAGGGCGGTTGCACGCCTGAGGAGGTCGGCTCGATCGTCGACGCAGTCCGCGCGCTCGGCGGGCTCCGTCTGCGCGGGCTGATGACGGTGCCGCCGGTCGAGGGCGACCCGCGTCCGTGGTTCGCGCAGCTCCGCGCGCTCGCTCGCCCGCACGGGCTGACGTCGCTGTCGATGGGTATGAGCGCGGACCTCGAGGCGGCCAT
>CAIUAC010001254.1 GCA_903896985.1 uncultured Sandaracinus sp. | reverse complement strand
GCGGGTCTCGACGACTTCCGCAAGATCCCGAACGGCACCGGCGGCGTCGAGGACCGCATGGGCGTGCTCTGGCATCACGGCGTGCGCACCGGGCGCCTGACGCCGAGCGAGTTCGTCGCCGCGACCTCGACCAACGCGGCCAAGATCTTCAACGTGTTCCCGAAGAAGGGCGCGGTCGCCGTCGGCAGCGACGCGGACCTCGTGGTCTGGGATCCCGAGAAGTCGCGGACGATCTCGGCGAAGACGCACCACCAGAACATCGACTTCAACGTCTACGAGGGCATGACGGTGCTCGGCAACGCCGCCGTCACGCTGAGCCGCGGCAAGGTGCTCTGGCAGAATGACCAGCTCCAGACCGAGCGCGGCTATGGCAAGTACGTCAATCGCCCGTGCAACGCGCCCTTCTGGGCGGCGCAGAAGCTCCGCAACGCGCAGAGCGTCCCGACCCCCGTCAAGCGCGTCGCCCCGCAGCGCGCGCAGTGATTCGTTCGTTCTCCACCCGATGAGGCTATCCCGATGATTCCGCCATTTGCAGCCAAGGGTTACGAGCTGACGCAGTTCCTCACTGCGCGAAACTACATCGCGGGCGCGTGGTGCGATCCGCTCACCTCGAAGGACTCGCTCGAGGTGATGAATCCGCGCCACGGCAAGGCCATGAGCACGGTGCTCATGGGCGGGCGGGACGACGTCGACGCGGCCGTGCGCTCGGCGCAAGCCGCGTTCGCCGACTGGAGCAAATGGCCTATCCGCGACCGCGCGCACGTGTTCTATCGGCTGCGCTCGGCGATGGAGAAGCACCTCGAAGAGCTCTCTTGGCTGCTCTCGCACGAGAACGGGAAGCTCTACGCGGAGGCCAAGGCCGAGGTCGAGAAGGGCATCGAGTGCGTCGAGTACGGCTGCTCGCTGCCGAACCTCGCCGCCGGCGAGAAGCTCGAGGTCAGCCGCGGCGTGACGTGTGAGCTCAGCTATGCGCCGCTCGGCGTCGTCGCGGGCGTGGTGCCGTTCAACTTCCCGAACATGGTCCCCTTCTGGATGCTGCCGCAGGCGCTCGTCGCGGGGAACACCTTCGTGCTCAAGCCGAGCGAGCAAGTCCCGCTCTCGATGATGCGCGTCGCGCAGCTCTTCGCCGAGTGCGGGCTGCCGAGCGGCGTGCTGAACATCGTGCAGGGCGGTCAGCCCGTCGTCGAAGCGCTCTGCGATCACGCGGGCATCAAGGCGCTCGGCTTCGTCGGGTCGACGCGCGTCGCCAAGGCCGTCTATGCGCGGGCGAGCGCGAGCAGCAAGCGCGCCCTCTGCCTCGGCGGCGCGAAGAATCACCTCATCGTCGTCCCCGACGCGGACGTCGCGCTCACGGCGGACAACGTCGTCGCCTCGTTCATGGGCTGCGCCGGACAGCGCTGCATGGCGGCGTCGGTGCTCGTCGCCGTCGGCGACTGCGATCACATCATCGAGGCCATTCGCGTGCGCGCGGCCAAGCTCGTCACGGGCACGGATATGGGCCCGGTGACGCAGGAGGCCGCGGTGCGCCGCATCGTCGGCTACATCGACGCGGCCGAGAAGGCAGGCGCGAAGGTGCTCGTCGACGGGCGCGGCGCCAAGGGTGACGCGGGCGGCTATTGGGTCGGTCCGACCATCTTGGACAACGTCACTCCCGACATGCCCGCAGGCTGCGAGGAGATCTTCGGCCCGGTGCTGTCCATCGTGCGCGTCCCGAACCTCGAGCGCGCCATCGAGATCGAGAACGCCAACCCGTACGGCAACGCCTCGAGCATCTACACGACGAGCGGCGACGTCGCCAAGCGCGTGATGGAGAGCGTCGACGCCGGGATGTGCGGAGTCAACGTGGGAGTCCCCGTGCCGCGTGAGCCCTTCGGCTTCGGCGGCTGGAACGACTCGGGCTTCGGCGCGGGCAACATGACCGGCTGGGACGGATACCGCTTCTGGACCCGTCAGCGGAAGGTCACCACGAAGTGGGCTCTGCAAAAAGACATCACCTGGATGAGCTGAAGAGCCGTCGAAAAATGCCCGACAGCGGCTTACGTCCTCACGCAGACCCTGCGAAATACAGGAGTATTCCTCGGGTCTGCGCTCCGGGCGCGCTCGCTCTCGGTCTATTTTTTCTAAGGCTCTCGAGTCGCGCCGAACGTGCCTGAGAACAGCTGAGCAGAGGACCGACGATATGACGATGAGCTCCAAGGAAATGGTCGAGGCGTGTACCAAGTACAGCCTCTTCTCGTGGTCGGCGACTGGCAAGGTCGACCCGATGCCGATCGCGCGCGCAGAGGGGATTTACCTCTACTCGCCCGAGGGGCAGCGCTGGCTCGACTTCAACAGTCAGCTGATGAGCGTGAACATCGGGCACGCGCACCCGAAGGTGATCGAGGCGATCAAGAAGGCCGCCGAGACGCTGATCTACGTCTATCCGGGCATGGCGAGCGAGCCGCGCGCGCGGCTCTCGATGCGCCTCGCGGAGCTCGTGCCGGGCGACCTCAACACGTTCTTCTATACGCTCGGCGGCGCCGAGGCGAACGAGAACGCGATCAAGGCCGCGCGCCTCTTCACGGGTCGGCAGAAGATCCTGACGCGGCACCGCAGCTATCACGGCGCGACGCACGGCGCGATGTCGCTGACGGGCGACCCGCGGCGTTGGCCGAACGAGCCCGGCATGGTGGGAGTCGTGCGCGTGCTCGACCCGCACCCGTACGACTACTCCTTCGGCAAGACCGAAGAGGAGATCGTCGCGAACAACCTCGTCTATCTCGAGGAGATCATCCAATACGAGGGACCGCACACCATCGCCGCGATGTTCATCGAGACGATGACTGGCACCAACGGCATCTTGCCGCCGCCGAAGGGCTATCTGCAGGGGCTCAAGGCGCTCCTCGAGAAGTACGGCATCCTGCTCGTCTGCGACGAGGTCATGTGTGGCTGGGGTCGCACTGGCAAGCTCTTCGCGTTCGAGCACGGCGGCATCGTCCCCGACATCCTGACGATGGCGAAGGGGCTGACCAGCTCCTATATGCCGCTCGGCGTGATGGCGGTGAGCGACCGCATCGCCAAGCACTTCCAGGACAACGTGTTCTGGGGCGGGCTCACCTACAACGCACACCCGATGTGCCTCGCGACCGCCCTCGCCGTCATCGACGTCCTCGAGGAGGAGAAGCTCGTCGAGAACTCCGCGCGCATGGGCGAGGTGATGACTGGGCACATGGCGCGCCTCCAGGCCAAGCACAAGTGCGTGCGCGAGCACCGCAACCTCGGCCTGTTTGGCATCATCGAGCTACAGAAGAACACGCGCGGCGAGCGCCTCGTGCCGTATGCGGGCTCGCACCCGGTGATGGGGAAGCTCGGGCGCTTCTTCCGCGACAATGGCCTCTTCGCCGTGCTCCAGTGGGGCGGCGTGATGTGCAATCCGCCCCTGACGATCAACGAGGCGCAGCTGGCTGAAGCCTTCGAGATCGTGGACCGCGGGCTGTCCATCGTGGATGAGGTCGTCACCGACTGACGCGCGACGACCCTCGGAGCGCGGGCGGCGGCTTGGCGCGCCCTGCTCGAGGGCTGACAGATGCATGACCGGCGGGGGCTGTAGCGGCCCTCGCCGTTCTGCTATCTTGCCCAGCGATCGCAACGGCGTGGACCGGGACTCACTCGGCCGCGACCCGACCGACCGAGTGATATGACGCAGTCCCCCGCCTCCCCGGTTACGCCGCGCATTGGGCGAATGACGGTCCCGATGCTGCGCGCGATGAAGTCGCGCGGCGAGCGCATCACGATGATCACGGCGTACGACGCGACGTTCGCGCGCATGCTCGACGAGGGCGGCGCGGACGTGCTGCTCGTCGGCGACTCGCTCGGGATGGTCATCCAAGGGCTCGACTCGACGCTGCCCGTCACCGTGGACGAGGTCGTCTATCACTGTCGCGCCGTCGCGCGCGGGGCGCAGCACGCGCACGTCGTCGGCGATATGCCGTTCATGAGCTACCAGGGCAGCCTCGACGAGGCGCTGCGCAACGCGGGGCGCTTCCTCAAGGAGGGCGGCGCGCACGCGGTGAAGCTCGAGGGCGGGCGCGAGGTCGCGGAGAAGATCGCGCGCATGGTCGGCGCGGGCATCCCGGTGATGGGGCACGTCGGGCTGACGCCGCAGAGCGTGCACGCGATGGGCGGATTTCGCGTGCAGGGGCGCACCGAGGAGGCGGCTGAGCGCGTCGTCGCGGAGGCGCACGCCGTCGCGGACGCGGGCGCGTATGCGGTGGTGCTCGAGGGGATTCCGAGCAACCTCGCGGCGCGCATCACGGCGGAGCTAGACGTCCCCACCATCGGCATCGGCGCGGGGCCTGGCTGCGATGGGCAGGTGCTCGTCTGCTACGACCTGCTCGGGCTGACGCCGGACCTGCGGCCGAAGTTCGTGAAGCGCTACGACGAGTGGTTCGCGCGCGGCATCGACGCGACGCAGCGCTACTGCGTCGAGGTGCGGAGCGGCGCGTTCCCGAGCGCGGAGTTCGCGTTCGGCGACGGCAAGCGCAAGGACGAGCCCGCGGTGCCAGCGGTGGTGCAGCCGATCGTCGCGGGCGGGTACGGTCCGCGTGGCTGACGCCGAGGTGCGCGGCGACGTCCGCGTGATCCACGAGCCCGCGGACCTTCGCGCGGCGTGTCGAGAGGCGCGGGCGCGGGGGCTGCGCGTCGGGGTCGTCCCGACGATGGGCGCGCTGCACGAGGGGCACCTCGCGCTCGTCGACGAGGCGCGCCGACGCGCGGACCTCGTCATCGTGACCATCTTCGTCAATCCCCTGCAATTTGGGCCGAACGAGGACTTCTCGCGCTACCCGCGCACGCTGCCGGAGGACCTCGCGCAGTGCAGCGCCCGCGGGGTCGACGTCGTGTTCGCGCCCGAGCGCGCGGCGATGTACCCGGAGGGCTTCTCGTCCACAGTGCGCGTCGCGGGCGTGAGCGAGCCGCTCGAGGGTGTGCATCGCCCGGGGCACTTCGACGGCGTCACGACGGTCGTCGCGAAGCTGTTTGGGCTCGTCGGGGAGTCGACGGCGATCTTCGGGCGCAAGGACTACCAGCAGTGGAAGGTGATCACGCGGATGACGCGCGATCTCGATCTGCCGGTGGACCTCGTCGGACATCGCACGATCCGCGAGCCCGACGGACTCGCGCTCTCGTCGCGCAATCGCTATCTCGACGCGAGCGAGCGGCAGCGGGCGCTCGGCATCGTGCTGGGCTTGCGCGCGGCGGCGGCGGCGTTCGGTGCAGGCGAGCGCGACCCGAGCGCCCTCGAGCGCCTCGCGCACGCCGAGATCGGTCCGCGCTTCGACTCGATCGACTACCTCGCGCTGCGGCACCCAGAGACGCTGGCGCCCTTCGACGGGCAGGCGCGGGACCGCGCGGTGCTCGTCGTCGCGGCGCGGATCGGCAAGACGCGCCTGATCGACAACCTCGTGCTCGGCGAAGAGCCCGTGCCCTGACAGCCGCGCAGGGCGGCCGCGGCTGCGACGCGCCTACTGCGGCGTGAGGATCGCGACGTAGCTCGGCTGCGCGGGACCGATCGGGATCGTGATGCTGAAGTTCGCGAACCCTTGGCGGCTCACGTCGATCTGATGCGGTACCGTGGCGTCGAGCGCCGCGGGGAGCACGAGCGGCGTCAGCCCGGGGACGGCGATCCCATCGACGCGTACCTGCGCCTGCAATGGCACCGAGACGATGCGCGGCGGAGTCGGGGGCTTGCGAGTGACGTAATGGATACCGACGCCGATCGCGCTGCACAGAGCCACGACGGCGGCGAGCGCCAGCGCGATCAGCAGCCCACGGCTGCGCCCTTCGTGGGTCTCGATCGCCGGATAGGCGGCCGTCGCAGCGCCCGGCGCGAGCTGAGGCGCAAACGGATCGAACGCCGGACCGCTGCGCGGGTCGAGCGAATGCCCACTGCCGGACCAAGGCCCGTCGGGCTGCGCCGCGTGAGCCTGCGGGGGCCAGGCGGTCGCGACGTGGACCGGCTGCGGTGCGGGCACCGCGGGCTCGAAGGGCGACGCAAAGCGCTGCACCGGCGGAGGGGCGAACTGCGGCGCGGGAGGCGGCTGGGGCGTGAACTGCGGCGCCGGCTGAGGCGTGAACTGCGGCGCCGGCTGAGGCGCGAACTGCGGCGC
>CAIUAC010001253.1 GCA_903896985.1 uncultured Sandaracinus sp. | reverse complement strand
GTACTTCCTCGAGGGGATCTTCGCCGAGCACGACCCGCGCGAGTTTCGCGTCTACGCGTATTCGGCCGTCGCGCGCCCCGACGCGACGACCACGCGCTTCGAGGCTTGGGCGCACGCCTGGCGCCCCGTCGTCGGGCTGAGCGATGGGCAGGTCGCCGCGCTGATCGCCCGCGACGAGATCGACGTCCTCGTCGAGCTTGCGGGGCACACCGAGGACTGCCGGCTCGGCGTGCTCGCGCTGCGCCCGGCGCCCGTGCAGCTGACGTACCTCGGCTATCCGGGCACGACCGGGCTGCGCTCCATCCAGTATCGCCTGGTCGACCGCTGGACCGACCCGCCAGAGAGCGCCGCGCTCAGCACCGAGACGCTCGTGCGGCTCCCGCACGGCTTTCTCGTCTACACGCCGCCCTACGATGCGCCCGACGTCGCGCCGCTCCCCGCCCTCCGCGCGGGGCGCGTGACGTTCGGCTCGTTCAACGCGACCTCGAAGATCGATGACGAGGTGCTCTCGACGTGGGCGGCGGTGCTGCTGCGCGTGCCCGGCTCGCGCTTGCTGTTGAAGGGGCAGCCGTTCGCGGACCCCGAGGTGCGGCGCCGCTACGTCGACGCGTTCGCGCGGCACGGCGTCGACGCGACGCGGCTCGAGCTACGCCCGTGGGAGGCGGCGCGCACGAGCCACCTCGCGGTCTACGGCGAGGTCGACCTCGCGCTCGACACGTTCCCCTACAACGGGACGACGACCACCTGCGAGGCGCTCTGGATGGGCGTGCCGGTGGTGTCGCTGGTCGGCCGGGCGCACGCCGCGCGCGTCGGGCTCAGCCTGCTCTCCCGCCTCGGGCGCCCGGAGTGGGCCGCCGCGACGCGCGACGCGTACGTCGAGCAGGCGGCGCTGCTCGCCGGTGATCTCGACCGGCTCGCCGAGCTTCGGCGCACGCTGCGCGCGACCGTCGTCGCGCGCGGCCTGACCGACGGCGCCGCGTTCACCGACGACCTCGAGCGTGTCTATCGCGAGGCGTGGATCGGCTGGTGTCGCGGCCTCCCGCCGGCGACGCTCAGCGCGCGCCTCGAGGTGCCCGCGGAGGCGAGCGCCCGCGAGCCGCGCGTCAGTCGCTCCGCGCTGAGCGTCGCTGAGCTTGCGCTGCTCGCCGACGCGACGGGCAAGCTGCGTCGCCGCAGAGAGGCCGCGGCGTATGCGCGGCGCGCATACGAGGCGCTGCGACGCGGTGAGCCCGAGGGCGCGGTCCCGCCGCTGCTGCTGCTCGAGTGGGGCGCCCCGAGCGTCGAGGGGCTGCTCCTGCGGCAGTGCCTCTCGTACGCGGCCGACTCGATGTTCTTCGAGCGGGAGGGCCCCCGCGAGCTGCTGCTGCGCTGGGCAGAACTCGAGCCGACCAACGCCGAGGCGTACTTCCGCTTCGGGCTGCTCTTCGCGCTCGAGGCGCGCGCGGCCGGCAAGCCCGTGCCTGCTGCCGTGCGAGCGGCCTTCGAGGCGGCGCGCGCGTTCGCCACGGACCCACGCTTCGACGCGGCCCTCGCGCTCGCGGGCGCGGAGCAGCCGAGCCTCACTCTCGCTTTTCAAGGCACGGAGCTCAGCGTGCCCGGCACCTTCACGCACGCCGGGACCTTCGCGCTGCTCGAGCAGGGCGACTGGTACGACCCCGACCTCGCGGTGCTGCGCCTGCTGCTCCAAGACGGCGACCGCGTGCTCGACCTCGACGGCGGGGTCGGCGCGTACGCCGTCAGCGCGGCGCTCGTCGTCGGCGCGCGCGGCGCCGTCACGACCGTCGCGTCTTCGCCCGCAGAGGCTCCGTTTCTGCGCGTGAACGCCGTGCGTCACTCGAACGTCCGCGTCGTCTCGCGCGACCGCACGCTGGCGGGGCTCTTCGCGGAGGCC
>CAIUAC010001252.1 GCA_903896985.1 uncultured Sandaracinus sp. | reverse complement strand
TCGACGTGCCGACGCTGATCGGCATGGTGCAATCAGGCGCGCTGCGCCGCCCCGCGCCGACCGCGCCGCGCGAGCGACGCGCCGTCGGCCGCGACGCCACGGCGAAGCCCGCGCAGAGCACGGGCAGCGCTCGCGTGCAGATCCTCGTCGCCGAAGACGCCGACGTGGTCCGCGAGATGATGCGCCGCACGCTCGAGACGGCGGGCTACGCAGTGACGGTCGCGCGCGACGGCGAGGAGGCGCTCGCCCTCGCCGAGCGCACACACTTCGCGCTCGTCTCGACCGACGTCGTGATGCCGAGGGTCGACGGCTACGAGGTGACGCGCCGCCTGCGCGCGACAGACGCCTACCGCGACGTCCCGATCGTGATGGTCACTTCGAAGGACGAGCGCATCGATCGGCTGCGCGGCTTCGACGCGGGCGTCGACGCCTATCTCGCGAAGCCCGTCGATCCGGGCGAGTTGCTGCGCGTCGTCGAGCGGCAGCTCGCGCACTCGGTGCGGCCGCCCAAAGCCGAGTAGACGCCGCCGGGGCGCCCCGTCACGCGCCGGGTGATAGGCTGCTCCCATGCTCCGCCCAGCGACCGTTTCGCTCGCCTTGCTCTGCGCGACGCTCCTCGGCTGCGGCGACCCGCCGGCACATCCGCCGCCGGCCCCGGGCCTCGACGGCAGCGTCGGACCGTGCGTGCCGTTTTGCGTGCCGCCTCCGACCGACGGCGGCCCGGTCGACCTCAGCGTCAGCTTCGACGGCGGGCACGCCGACGCGAGCCTCGACTCGGGGCTGGGCGGTTTTTGCGCGGCCTTCCCCCGCACCGGGAGCTCCCTGACGCGGCCTTCGGGCTTCCTCCCGACTCAGGTCACCGCGCGCTGGGATCGAGAGTCGTGCGCCCGCCCCGAGCTCGTCGTCGGGCTCACGGAGGGCGGCTGCGGTCTCACCGACGGCGAGCGCCTCGAAGTGCGCTTCGCCGCAGCGAGCGTCGCCGAGGGCTCGATCACCGTCGGGGTGAACGTGCTCTATGCAGACCTGAGCTCACCGCTCAGCTTGGTCTACGTCCGCACCGACGCACCGAGCGTGACGGTCGGCCCTTGCGGCGTCGGCACCGTCGTCATCGACCAACTCTCACTCGTGCGAGGCGGGCGCTTCAGCGCGACGTTCGACGTCACGCTCGACGACTGTGACGTCTTCGGCGACAGCGGCATCTCGCTCGTCGGCGCGGTCGACGTGCCCGTCGTCGAGAGCGCGTCCGACGCGTGTCCATGAGGGCTCGACCGCGCGCCTACGTTGCAGCCTGCTAGGTTGCGCGCCCGATGCCCCTCCCCTTCACCGTGAGCGCGGTCGACCGCGAGTCCCGCGCGCGCCGCGGCACGCTCACCACGCCGCACGGGCGGATCGAGACTCCCGTCTTCATGACCGTCGGCACCCGCGCGACGGTCACGGGACTGACGCCCGACGACCTCCGCGCGGCAGGCGCGCAGGTGCTGCTCGGCAACACCTATCATCTGATGTTGCGCCCTGGCGTGGAGCTGTTTCGACGGGTCGGCGGGATTCACGCCTTCATGGGCTGGGATGGCCCCGTCCTGACGGACTCGGGCGGATATCAGATCTTCTCGCTGCCGGGCGACCGCACGATCAACGAGCGTGGTGCGCGGTTTCGCAGCTACATCGATCAGAGCTTCCACCTCCTCTCGCCGGAGAAATCTATCGAGGTGCAGACGGCGATTGGCTCTGATCTGATGATGGTGCTCGACGTCTGTCTCGACTCCACCTCCGATGAGAAGTCCATGCGCGCCGCGATGGAGCGCACGCACCGTTGGGCCGTGCGCAGCCTCGCCGCCCGACAGAACGACACCCAGGCGCTCTTCGCCATCGTGCAGGGCGGCGTCGTGCCCGACTTGCGCCGCGAATCGGCCGCGTTTCTCACCGCGCACGCGTTCGACGGCTTCGCGCTCGGGGGACTCGCCGTCGGGGACACTCGGGCCGATCGCGAGCAGATCACGGCGATGGCGACTGACCTCCTGCCCGCGGATCGACCTCGCTATCTGATGGGCGTCGGCACTCCGCCCGACCTGCTCCAAGCGATGCTCGCGGGCGTCGATATGTTCGATTGCATCCTCCCGACGCACCTCGCTTGGCAGAGCACGGCGTTCACCTCGACGGGGCGCGTCAAGCTCACGCGCGCCTATCACGCGACGCAGGACGTCCCGCTCGACGCCGCGTGCGCCTGCCCGACCTGCGCGCGCTTCTCCCGCGCCTACCTGCATCACCTCGCGAAGTGCGCCGAACCACTCGGCCCGCGGCTCCTCTCGGTGCACAACCTGCACCACTATCACTCGCTGATGTCCGACGCGCGGGCCGCCATCGAAGCGGGTCACTTCGCCCCTTGGGCGAAGACGAAACTCGAGGCGATCGACCGACACGAGCACAGTGATCGGCGTATCGGCGCGAGCGAGTCCCCCACATGAAGTGCGAGGTCGTGACGACGCGCGGCGGCGCGCGCGCCGTGCTCGATCACGAGACAGGCGAGGTGATGCACCCCGTCGTCGGGCCCCTCGTCGAGTCGCGCAGGCTCTACGTCGACCCTTCCCGCCTCGCGGAGCGCCTCGCAGAGCCTGCGGCGGAACCGCTCGTTTTGCTCGACGTCGGACTCGGCGCGGGGTCCAACGCGCTCGCCGCCTGGCGCGTCTCGGAGGCACTCCCGCCTGACGCGCGTCGCCTCCGCATCGTCAGCTTCGACCGCACCGCCGACGCGCTCGCGCTCGCGCTCGAGCACGCGGGCGACTTCGCGCTCGACGGCGCGCCGGGCGTCGCCGCACACGCATTGCTCGCCCACGGCTCGCACGACACGCCGCGCACCACGTGGCGATTCTGCCCTGGCGAGCTCCCAGACTCCCTCTCTTCGGAGGCCGCGGAGGCCGCCGATATCGTCTATTGGGACCCGTTTTCGCCCCGCGCCAATCCCACGCTCTGGACGCTGACGGCGTTTCGCGCGCTGCGCCGTCTCTGTCGCGCGGGCTGCACCGTGCACACCTACAGCGGCGCGACGGCGACGCGCTCGGCGCTGCTCCTCGCGGGCTTCTACGTAGGCGTCGGCGTGCCGATCGGCGAGGAGAAGCACAGCACTTACGCAGCCGTCTCGCCCTCTGATGTTCAGAATCCGCTCGACGCGCGCTGGCTCGAGCGCGTACGGCGGTCCTCTGCGCCCTTCCCGAGCGACGCGCCGAGCGACGCGCTCGCGCAGCTCGAGCGGAGCCCGCAGTTCGCGGGCGCCGGGCGCGCCTAGCGGCCTACTCGAAGACGGCGGTCGACTTCGCGCGCTCGCGCAGCAGGTACTTCTGCACCTTGCCGGTCGAGGTCTTCGGGAGCGCCTCGAAGACGAAGCTCTTGGGCACCTTGAAGTGCGCCATTCGCTCGCGACAAAACGCCCGCAGCTCGTACGCCGTGACGGTCACGCCCTCGCGCACCTCGATGAACGCGCACGGCACCTCGCCCCACTTCGGATCCGGCGTCGCGACGACCGCAGCGGCGAGCACTGCGGGGTGTCGATAGAGGATGTCCTCGACCTCGATCGACGAGATGTTCTCGCCGCCCGAGATGATCACGTCCTTGCTGCGGTCCATGATCTTCACGTAGCCGTCAGGCTGCATCACGGCGAGATCACCCGTGTGATACCAGCCACCCCGAAACGCCTCGGCGGTCGCGTCGGGGTTCTTCAAGTAGCCCTTCATCACGATGTTGCCGCGAAACATCACCTCGCCCATCGTCGCGCCGTCGCGCGGCACAGGCTCCATCGTCTCCGGGTCGAGGACGGAGAGGCCCTCCTCGCAGTGATAGCGGACGCCCTGTCGCCCGTTGAGGCGCACCTGCTCGTCGAGCGGAAGCTCCAGCCACTCCTCGTGCTTCGCGCATACCGCGGCAGGCCCGTACGTCTCCGTCAGCCCATAGACGTGCGTGATGTCGAAGCCGATCGTGCCCATTCCCTCGATCACCGCGGCGGGAGGCGGCGCCGCAGCGACGAGGGCGCACACCCGGTGCTCGATGCCCTTGCGTAGCTCCGCCGGTGCGTTGATCAGCAGGGAGTGCACGATGGGCGCGCCGCAGTAGTGGCTCACCTTGTGCTCCCGAATCGCGTCGAAGATCAGCTTCGGCTCGACGCGCCGCAGGCAGACGTTCGTCCCCGAATTCGCGGCCATCGTCCACGCAAAACACCAGCCGTTGCAGTGGAACATCGGCAGCGTCCACAGGTACACCGACTGCGGCGGCATCCCCCAAGAGACGATGTTCGAGAGCGCATTGAGATACGCACCTCGATGGTGATAGACGACGCCCTTCGGATTCCCCGTCGTGCCCGAGGTGTAGTTGAGCGAGATCGCGTCCCACTCATCCGCGGGGTTCTTCCAGGCGAACGAGGGATCTCCGCTCGACAGGAACGCCTCGTATTCGAGCTGCCCGAGGCGCATCCCGACGCCTTCGTACTCGGGATCATCGACGTCGATCACGAGGATATCGCGCCCGAGCGACTGCAGCGCTCGCTCGACGATCGGGGAGTACTCGCGGTCGGTGATCAGCGCCTTGGTCTCGGCGTGATTCAGCATGAAGGCCAGCGCTTCGGCGTCGAGGCGCGTGTTGAGCGTGTTGAGCACGGCGCCCGCCATCGGCACGCCGAAGTGACACTCGAACATCTCTGGAGTGTTGTTGAGCATCACGGACACCGTGTCTCCGACCACGATGTTGGCGAGCACGAGCGCCGACGCGAGCCGACGACTGCGCGCGTACGTCTCAGCCCAGGTGTAGCGGCGTTGCCCGTGGATCAGGGACAGGCGGTCCGGATAGACGTACGCCGACCTGTCGAGGAACGTGAGCGGCGTCAGCGGCGTGTAGTTCGCGAGGTTCTTGTCGAGGCCGTGTGCGTAGGGACTACTCGTCATCGGAGCCTCCGTGTTCGCGTGCGCAGGGCGCTCAGAGGGGCGCGCACCCGTGGGTCAGCGGGACGCGTCGAACCAGGCGAGCACCTCGTCAGGCGAGGCGGGTAGCCACTCGTGCCCACGCGTCGACTCTGTGACGATGCGCGTCGCAATACCCTGCGCGCGCAGCTGCGCCTCGTAGGGGACCATCGTCGCCATCGGCACGAAGGTATCGGCGCCGCCGTGGAGGAACAGCGTCGGCGGATGGTCCGCCGGCAGCGTCGCCGGAACCGTGCAGAGCGCACCGCCGCACGTCGCGTAGGACGCCGACTGGATCGCGAGCGACCGGAAGCGACCCGGATACGAGACGGCCATTCGGCTCGTCATGTAGCCGCCGCTCGAGAAGCCGACCGCGAACAGCGCCGAGGGATTCAGCGAACCGAAATCTCCCGCTTCGATCCCGGCGAAGATCCCGAGCATCAGCTGATGATCGGGCGCGGTCTCCCAGGCGGTCGAATAGAGGGGGACGTTGGTGTCGTAATACGACGCGCCATCATTGGCAGTCTCAGGCGTCAGGACCGCGTAGCCCGCATCGAGCAACCGCGCGACGACGAGGGCTTGGTAATACATGCCGTAGGGATCCGTGCTCGCGCCCGCCCAGGTGAGCGCCGCCGGGAGCGCCGTGCCCTGGAACGCGATCACGACAGGGAAGCCAGTCACGGGCGGGGTACCGAGCGGGACCTGGAAGTGCACGTGCCGGAGCGGCAGCGCCGCGCCCGTGGAGACGGTCGTCGTCTCGTGCGGACACGCCACGGACGTCGGCGTGACCGTGCAGCGCGAGGCCCCTCCCCCATCGAAGGAACCTGCATCTGCGGGAGTCTCCGCGTCGAGCGCGCCGGCGTCGGAGAGGTCCGCGTCGAGCGACGGGTCGCCCGCGTCGAGCGGGCCCGCGTCCGCGGAGGAGCCTCCATCCGGGCGATGGGGAGTGGTCTCCGAGCCACAGCCGAGGGCGCCGCTCGCTGCCGCGAGCAAGAGCAGCGCGGCAGACAGATGGCGAGCGCGCCGCGACGTTCCGCGCGGGGCACTCACTGCGGGCTCGCGAGCGCGGCTGGCGACGCCTGGTGATGCTGGCGGATGAACGCGCGCAATTCCGGGAAGATCGACTCGCGGAACTTGCTGCCCGAGAAGATCCCGTAGTGCCCGCAGCCCTCGGCCGTCAGCTTGCGCGTGCGCTCCGCGGGCACGCCGCGGCAGAGTTCGAGCGCGACGTGCGTCTGCCCTGCCCCGGTGATGTCGTCGTCCGCGCCCTCGACCGTCATGATGGCGGTGTCGCGGATGTCGCTCGGCACGACCTTCTGGCCTTTGACGGACATCGTGCCCTTCGCGATCGCGTGCTCTTGGAACACGACCCGCACCGTCTCGAGGTAGTAGTCCGCGTCCATGTCGAGGACCGCGTTGTATTCGTCGTAGAACTTCTCGTGGGACGCCGCGCTCTCCTGCTTGCCTGAGATGCGATCGAGCCAATACGTTCGATACGAGTGCAGGTGTCGCTTGGGGTTCATCGACACGAACGCCGTGAGCTGCAGAAACCCCGGATACACACGGCGTCCGCGACCTGCATGGCCGAGCGGGACTCGATAGACGAGGTTGTCGCGGAACCACGAGAGCGGGCGCTCCGTCGCCACCTTGTTGACCGCCGTCGGTGAGCGCCGCCCATCGATCGGGCCGCCCATCATGATCAGCGTGCGCGGCGTGCGCTCCCCCGCGGACGCGAGCAGCGACACCGCGGCGAGCGCGGGCACGGCTGGCTGGCACACCGCCATCAGGTGCAGATCCGCGGCGCCGAGGTGCCGAATGAACTGCATCAGATGCTCGATGTACTCGTCGAGCCCGAAGCGCCCCGCTTTGACCGGGATCTCCTTCGCGTCGATCCAACAGGTGATGTAGACGTCGTGCTCGGGCGCGAGGCTCCGCACCATGTCGCGCAGCAGCGTCGCGTGATGCCCCGACAGCGGCGCGCAGAGGAGCACCTTGGGCTGAGCGTCGAGGCGCGCCTGCGTCTCCGCAGAGGTCGTGACGCGCGCAAAGCGCACGAGGCGACAGAAGGCAGTCTCGACGACGACCTCCTCGTTGAGCGGCAGCTCCTCCGCGTCGAGCATCACCGACGGGATGTCGAAGGCGGGCTGCTGATAGCCCTTCGTCAGGCGATGCACGAGCTCCCAGCCTGCAGCGGCGAAGGGCGCGCCGGGGACTGGCGCCTTGCGCAGGAGCTTGGCCGAGACTCGAGCGGCCGCGGCGACGGGCGTGAGCGCCCGACGCGAGAGGTCTTGGAGCTGATAAAACATGGGCATTCTCATAAGTCGCCGCAGGACTCAGCGCAACGGGCGCTCAAGCAGCGGGAGGGGGCGTCGCGCGAAAGAGCGCTCCGCCCGTCGGGAAGACCGCGCGCCCCGCCGCAGGGTTCACGAGGAGCGCGAACGAGATGTAGAGCGCGAGCGCCATCAGCAGCAGGGTCGCGACGCCGACGCCGACACCGAGCGCCGGAGCGAGGGAGTGCGTCGGTCCGACGAGGTGCTTGACGATGCGCAGGAGATAGAGCGCGTCGATGTCGACGAGGAACGCGAAGAGCAGCTTCGAATAGAAGCCGAAGGCGTAGGTGAGCACGAGGAAGATGATGACGAAGGTGACGTCCACCGAGAAGCCGACGGCCGGATCCACCGCGCGGCCGTGCGAGGCTTCGGAGAGCGCGTACCAGTTCATCACCCAGTTGAACGAGAACGTCGTCAGCAGCGTCCCGCCGAGCGTGTTCTTGTTCGCGAGCGACATCACGCCCGCGAGGAACTGACAGCCGCCGCCGAAGAGCAGACAGAACCAGGCTGCAGTCGAGAACATCGCGCCTGCGCGCGCCGGGTCGCTCGGGATCATGCCAAAGGCGATCGGGACGAGCGCCCCGCAGCCGATCGCGAGCCCGAGCAAGCCGAGCGGCGTCGGCTCACCAAACGGGAGAGCGGGAGTCGGGGACGAAGCGTGGGGAGTCGGGGCGTGCATTCGGGCTCTCGGAGGGGTTCAAGCGTGGGAGTCGCGCGCGGCCCAGAACGCGCGCATGCGCGGCCAGAGCTTCTTCGCCGCAGAGCTCGAGACCATCGCCCCGACGTGACCGCCGGGGAGGTGAATGCGCTCGGTGTCGGTGCTCGAGGCGTAGTCGAGGACG
>CAIUAC010001251.1 GCA_903896985.1 uncultured Sandaracinus sp. | reverse complement strand
CGCGCGCGCGCTCGCTTCGTCGCGGGGCGGCTCGCGCTCGTGCTGCGCACGCTCGAGACGTACGTCGCCTCGCACATCCCCGACGCGATGGAGGACGTCTCCGTGCACACGGCGCGCGGCTGGGCCTTCAACCGCGAGCTCCTCGACGCGGTCACGGGCTCGCCCGACTTCGGTCCCGAGGGCGCGCGCGGGCTCGACGGACTCCCGCTGTCGATCGACGCGCTCGCCGCGCTCGACCCGGCGCTCACGTACGATCGCATGGCGCGCCGCATCACCCGGCGCCGGCTCTTCGACGTGCTCGTCGCGCTGCGCAAGCGCGCCCGCGCGCACGACCTCGACCTCGCGTGGGCGTGGCGCGGCGACCCGCAGGCGTGGCTGCCGCAGCTGCTCGACGGGGGCGATGACGACGGCGAGAGCACCACGCTCGAGCGCTCGAGCCTGTTCGACGGCTGGGGCCATCCGTTCGTGGTGCGCCCTGCGCCGGGCGGGCGCGCGCGCTTCGGCATGATCACGCCGATCGCTGGCTTCGAGGTCCTCAGCGCGGGCCCCGATGGGCGCCCCGGCACGGCGGACGATGTCTGGGACCCGCTCGCGCGCGTGCTCCCCTCGGGCGGCGCGTACGCGACCGCCGTCGCAGAGGACGCGTTCATCGCGCGAGCGGGCGGAGTGGAGCTCGGGCGCGCGACGATCAGCTCGCTCGCGGAGCTCTTCGACGCCTCGGTCGAGCCCGTCTACCGCGACGCGGTCGCCGCGGGCGAGGAGCCCGGCGCGCTCGGCGAGGTGCCCTCGCCCCTCGTCACGCTCGACGCGCGCGCATTCGAGCCGCAGGGCGCGTCTCGGGGCGCAGGCGTCGGGCCGCGCCCGCTCGTCGACGACTCGCTGCTGCTCGGGCTCACGGCGCCGGACGAGCCGCGGCGCTTCCTCGTCGTCGCAGAGACCTTCGCCGCCGACGGCGCGCGCGCCGTCTCGACGCTCGCCGTGCCGCCGGGCACGCCGGTCGTCCTCGACGCGCAGCTCCCTGCGCGACTGCGGAGCGGCGAGGCGCTGACCGTCCCGCTGACGGTCGCCGCCCTGACCGACGACGTGCACAGCGTGCACCTGACGCTCGAGACGACGGGGCCCGTCACCGCGCGCCTCGAGACGCCCGCCGACGCGAGCGTCACCCTCGACGGCGCGGGCGACACGCGCGCGCTCTCGCTCGTGCTGACCGCGAGCGCCTCGCTCAGCGCCGCGTCGCAGCCGGCGACGCTGCGCATCACGGCGAGCGGCGACGGGATGCCGACGCGGACGGTGTCGCGCGCGCTCTCGGTCGATGGCGGCAGCGTGCTGCGGCGCCTCTCGCGCGGCGCGCTCGTGCAGTCGCCGACGGAGCTCACCATCGAGCTACCCGAGGACGCGACCGACGCCGAGGCCGTGCTCGTCATCTCGCCGCCCGACGCGCTCGCGCTCGACCCGCGCGCGCTGAGCCTGACGGCGACCGACCCAGCGCTCCTCGCGTGGGCGGAGACGCTCGGGGGACGCACGCCCGATCGCGCGGCGCGCGGCGAGCTTCGGGCCGCGCTGCTCTCGGCGCGCACGGCCAACGGCGCAGTGCGCGGCGACGCGCCGATCCTCTCGACGGCCTGCGCGCTCGTCGCGTGGAGCGCGGCTGAGCCCGAGGACGGCGAGGCGCAGAGCGCCCGCGCGCAGGCAGCGCGCTTCTTCGCGAGCAGCAGCGGCGGCTACCCAGACGCGGACCCACAGGCGGGCTCCCTGCGCCTCGACGCGGCGACCCTCGCGGCCCTCGCGGCCGGCGCGAGCGGCAGCGCGGCAGCGCTCG
>CAIUAC010001250.1 GCA_903896985.1 uncultured Sandaracinus sp. | reverse complement strand
GTTCTGCAAGCCGCCGACGCCGAAGCGCTGCGCGAGCACCTGAAACTCCGTGCGCTGCGTCTCGGGGTCCACGCTGTGGATCGTCAGGTGCGTCGTCTCGGCCTTGTAGCGCTCGAGCAGCTCGTCGATGTCGGCCCGCGCGGGCTCGCCGCGCGACATGAACAGGTAGACGTCGAGGTTGCGGCTGAGCCCGTGCAGCACGACCTTCGAGCGGTCGGAGAGCGAGTAGATGCTCTGCCGCGTCCAGTCGAAGCGCCTGTAGTGCCGGAACGCGAGGTAGTTCGCGAGCCCCGCGAGCACGACGACGAGCACCGAGACGATGACAGTGTTCACTGTCGCGCTCGTGCGCGACGGCGAGACGAGCGGCGCGGGCTTCGCGGGCGGCTGCGCGGGCTGGTCGGTGCCCGTCGGCTTCTCAGTGCCCGTCGGCTTCTCGGTGCTCACTGCGCACCTCGACGCGACGACACCGCGCGCACCGCGAAGTAGAGCGCGACCGCCGCGATGCTCACGTCGAAGACGAGAAAGCGCGTGTCCACGAGCCCCTTCGAGAACGCCTCCATGTGGCCCCAGATCGACGCGTACGAGAAGATCTCCTTGTACGCGGAGTCTTGAAAGACGAACTCGAGCACGCCGAACATGAACAGCCCGCCGAGCGTCAGGAACGTCAGGATCGCCGAGACGATCTGGTTGCGCGAGAGCGAGCTCATCAGCACGCCGACGGCCATGTAATACAGCCCGATGCCGAAGATGCCGAGGTAGCTCGAGCCGACGGCGCCGAGGTCCACGTCCCCGTAGCGGCTGATCAGCCAGACGTACATCAGCGTCGGGATCCACATCGCGAGCCAGAAGACCATCGCCGCGAGGTACTTGCCGATCACGACCTCGACGTCGCGCACAGGCGCCGTCAGCAGCAGCTCCATCGTGCCGGAGCGGCGCTCCTCGGCGACGAGGCGCATCGTGACGATCGGCACGAAGACGAGCAGCGGGATGTAGAAGAGCGTCGTGCCCCCGAAGATCAGGCTGATCGGGGTCTGCGACGCCGCCTGCGTCACGCCCTGCCCCGCGACGAAGCTCATCAGCATCCAGAAGACGACGCCCGACCAGAGCAGCCAGGCGGTGATGACGACGTAGGCGATCGGCGAGACGAAGAACGAGAAGATCTCGCGCTTCGCGATGATGAGCGCGGCGTTCATACGTCGTCCTCGGCCTTCGGCGCGTCGGCGTCCGCGGGGGGGGCTGCGTCGGGCGCTGGGCTCGCGGCGTCCGTCGCGGGCGCGTCGGGCGAGTGGGCCTCGGGCGCGTCGTGCGTGGTCAGCTGCGCGAAGACGTCCTCGAGCGAGATGGCCTCGGACTTCAGCTCACGGAGCACCAGCCCCGCCGCGGCGACCGCGCGGAACACGTCCTCCGCGACCTCGGGCCGCCCCTCGGCCTCGAGGCGCAGGTGCACGAGCCCGCCGTCGAGGTCGTGCGCGTCCACGACCCGGCGCACGCCCGCGGTGCTCTTGACGGCCGCCTCGAACGCCGCGCGCTCGCCGCGCCCGACCAGCGACAGCAAGAGCGCCGACTGCCCGCCCATCGTGAGGCGGATCGACGAGGTCGCGCCCTCGAGCTTGAGCTCGCCCTTGTGCAGGATCAGCACGCGGCCACAGACGGCCTCGACCTCGGGCAGGATGTGCGTCGAGATGAGCACGGTGTGCTCGCCCGCGAGCCCGCGCACGAGATCGCGCACCTGCCGGATCTGGTTCGGGTCGAGGCCGGCCGTCGGCTCGTCGAGCACGAGCAGCGGCGGGTCCGCGACGAGCGCGTCCGCCAAGCCCACGCGCTGCCGGTAGCCCTTCGAGAGCTGCCCGATGATGCGCGTGCGGACGTCGGTGACCTTCGCCTTCTCGAGGGCGGCGTCGACGCGCTTCTTCACGTCGCGGCGCGCGACGCCCTTCAGCTGCGCGCGGTACGCGAGGTACTCCTGCACGCGCATCTCGGGATAGAGCGGGACGGCCTCGGGCATGTACCCGATCTTCCGGCGCGCCTCGAGCGGCTCGGCGAGCGCGTCGATCCCCGCGATGCGGATCGTGCCCTCGCTCGGCTCGAGGAAGCCGGTGAGCATCCGGAGCGTCGTGCTCTTGCCCGCGCCGTTCGGCCCGAGGAAGCCGACGACCTCGCCCTTCTTCACTTCGAATGAGAGCGCGCGGACCGCGACGCGGTCTCCGTAGCGCTTGGTGAGCCGTTCTACCTGAATCACGGGCGCGGTCCTAGTCGAGCGCGACCCTCGTGGCAAGGGCAGCGGCGACCTTGGTCGCGCCGGGTAACCCGGCGAGATGGGCGGACATTCCCGGCGCACCGCACCCTCGAGGCCACGCTCCGCGTCGACGACGAAGTCGCGCTCAGGCTCATCGGCCGCGGCGAGGACGATCCGCCGCCCCGCGCGGCTGACGCGGTGCTGCGCGGCGGTCGGGCCTCTGCTGCGTCGCCGCAGCGCTGGTGCTGCTGCGCCGCTGCGCCCACGCAGCGGCCGGGCGACGCGCGCAGCACCGAAACGGGCGATTCCCCTTCGCGCGGGGCGAAGCCGCGTCGGCACGCGGCTTGCGATGCTCCCTTTGCAAACGGGAGACGCGCCATGACGACCCTCACCAGCACCCTGCCGACCACCTTCGAGAACACCGCCGTCGCCACCGAGAGCACCACGGAGGCGGTCACCGCCACCGACCTGCTCGAGGCGTACATCGCCCGCCACCTCATGGCGTTTGGCGCCCCCGCGATGCTCGTCGGTATGTTCCTCGGCTATCAGGGCGGCAGCTT
>CAIUAC010001249.1 GCA_903896985.1 uncultured Sandaracinus sp. | reverse complement strand
GGCGCGCGCGCTCGGCGCGCTCACGGCGTGCGCGAGCGTGAGCGCCCCAGCGAACAGCAGCGTCGAAGCGAGCCTTGACCGCGTCTTCATGGGGCCTTCCTCTTCCGGCGGCGGAACCGCCCGACCCAGGCATCGGGCAGCAGCGCCTCGAGCAGGATGAGCAGGAACGCGGGCAAGAGCACGAGCGCGTAGCGATCTTCGTGCACGGTGATGCGCCGCGAGCGCTGCTCGTCCTGGCGCAGGCGCCGCATCGCGCGGCGGATCTCCTCGACGCCGACGCCGCCGTGCTCCGCGCGGAAATACCGCCCATGCCCGAGCCGCGCGATGTCCTTGAGCTGCTGCTCGTTCTGCGTGGTCAGCGAGGTGAGCACGGGCTGCCCGTCGTCGCCGCGCATATAGCCGGTCCACGTGCCATCGGGCGCGTACGTCGGGATCGGCTCACCCGTCGAGGAGCCGATGCCGACGACGAAGATCGACGCTCCCCCGTCCGCGAGCGCGCGCGCCGCTTCGAGCGGATCTCCCTCGTGATCCTCGCCGTCCGTCATCAGGATCACGACCCGCGAGCGCGTCGAGGCGGCCTGCGCCTCGGGCGCGTCGGGCGCCTGTCGAGGCGCGCTGCGATCGAGGAGGCTCTTCGCCGCGACGAGCGCGCGACCGATCGCCGTCCCGCCGACGGGCATATCGTACGGCCCGAGGTCGCGGAAGAAGAGCGTCGCCGCCGACATATCGATGGTCATCGGAAACTCCATCGTCTCGCCGGCGAAGGCGACGATCCCGACGCGGTCGCCGTCGAGGTCTCCGAGCAGCCGAGTGAGCTCCGCCTTGGCTCGCTCGATGCGGCTCGGGCGGACGTCGCGCGCGAGCATGCTCTTCGAGAAGTCGAGCACCACGACGACGTCGACGCCGCGCTTGCGCAGGATGCGCGTGCGCGAGCCGTATTGTGGGCGGGCGAGCGCGACGACCGTGAGCACGAGCCCGAGCACGAGCAGCACGGCGCGCGCGGCGCGGAAGCCGGCGGGCTTGCCGATCTGCAGCGCCGAGAGGTTCTCCGCGGTGCCGAAGCGCTCACGCGCGCGCTTGCGCAGCCACCACGCGAGCAGCGGCAAGCCCGCGACGAACGGCACGCCGAGCAGCAGCCAGAGGACGGCGGGTGCGCCCCAGCTCATGGGAACCTCCGCAGCACGAGCGTCGAGACCAGCAGCTCGAGCAGCAGCAGCAAGAGCGCCGGCGCGACGAACGCCGGGAAGAGCTCGCCGTAGACGCGCCCCGTGTCCTCGATGACGCTGCGCTCGAGCCGGTCGAGGATCGTGTGGAAGCTCCGCTCGAGCCCCTGTCGATCGGTCGCGCGGAACGCCTCGCCGCCCGTGCGCCGCGCCATCGAGAGGAGCAGCTCGGGGTTGATCGGGAAGCTGCCACGGTCGAAGATCGGCCGCCCGAAGAAGTCCACGCCCTGCTGCACGCGCGCGTCCGCCGCTTCGCCCATCAGCACCGTGTAGACCTTGACGCCCATCGTCTTGGCGAAGTCCGCCGCTTGATCGGGCGAGACGTTGCCGCTGTTGGAGTCGCCGTCGGTCAGCAAGATGACGACCTTGCTCTTCGCGTCGCTCTTGCGCAGGCGGTTCAGCGAGACGCCGATCGCGTTGCCGATCGCGGTGCCGCGCCCCTCGATCATGCCGAGCTGCAGCTCGTCGATCATGCCGCGCAGCGCCTCGTGATCGGAGGTCAGCGGCAGCAGCGTGTACGCCTCGCGCCCGAAGATCACCGACCCGATGCGGTCGTTCGGGCGGCGGCGGATGAAGTCGTCGACGACGACCTTCGTCGCGTCGAAGCGGTTCGGCTGGATGTCGCCGGCTTGCATCGAGAGCGAGCAGTCGAGCGTCAGCACGATGTCGATGCCCTGCACGTCCGTGCGGTCCCGCGCGTGGATCGACTGCGGGCCCATCAGCGCCGCGGCGAGCAGCGTCACCGACACCACGCGGAGCCCGGTCGGCAGCCCGGTCAGCCAGGTGCGCCAGCCGGGCTGGAGCCTCGCGAGCTCGAGCCCGCGCGAGACGAGCAGGCGCGGCGAGCGCGACTCGGTGAGCCAGCCGCGCGCCGCGAGCACGAGCAGCGCCGCCGGCAAGAGCAGCCCCGCCCACGGTCGCTCGAAGCGGAACTGCCCGGTCAGCAGCGGCACCCCGAACACCGCCTCGACGACGTAGGCGACGGCGTAGCCGACCGGCAGGAAGACGCCGAGCGTCCACAGCACCGGCGCGAGCAGCTTGAGCGCGCGCCTCATGAGGGCGCCCCCTCGCCGCGCCGCGTCGGCATCTCGTACACGCTCTTGCGCACGGGCATATCGGGCTGCGGCGTCTCGTGCAGGTGCTCGAGGGTCACGCTCACGCGCATCCCGCGCGCCGTGCGGACCTCCCGCAGCGCCGTCGCGAGCCGCGCGAGCGTGCCGATGATGGCCTCCCGCGCGGCGCCGTCGTCGGGTAGCTCAGGCGCGAGGAACACGCGCACCGCGCCAGAGAAATTGATGTCGGTCGCGTGCGCCTGGAGCGCGGCGTGGACCGCCGGCTCGAGCGCGCGCGACACCGAGAACGCCGAGCGCGGCGCCATCGTGACGACGAGGCTGCCGTCCGTCTGCGCGGTCACGCGCGCGTCGTCCTCGCCGTCGATCCCTGCGCGGTCGCGCGCTGCCGCCGGTGACACGGGG
>CAIUAC010001248.1 GCA_903896985.1 uncultured Sandaracinus sp. | reverse complement strand
CGACGGCGTCGAGCTCGAGCTCTTCGTGCTGCCCGTGGAGGCGCCGCTGCGGCCGCTCTGGGCGCCTTTCCTCGCGCCGACGCTCGCCGCGCTGCGCCTCGCGAGGACCGACGAGCCGCTCTCGTCCGACGCCCTCGAGCTCTTGCGCAGCCTCGGGGTCACCGTGCTCGACGCGCCTCATGGCTGGCACGAGCCGCGCGGCGCAGCGCTCGCCCTCCGCGCCGCGCTCGGCGCCGTCACTCCGGCCCAAGCGGACCGACGCTAGAATATCCCGATGCTTGGTGCTCCAACCTTTGCGGTGCGCTGGCTCACCTTCCTGTGTAATCTCGAGGGATGCCGCGCATCCTCCTGATCGACGACACCAAGAGCATCCGGACGGCCGTGCTCGCGGCGCTCGATCCGTTCGGCTTCGAGGTCGAGCAGGCCGAGAGCGGCCCCGCGGGCCTGCAAAAGGCCCTCAACGCACAGTGGGACCTGATCTTCCTCGACATCGAGATGCCGATCATGGACGGGCCGACGCTGCTGCGGATCGTGCGCGCGCGCGGCATCACGACGCCCGTCGTGCTCGTGACGGGCGTGTCCTCGACGCCGGTGCTGTCGGCCGCGATTCGCCTCGGCGCGGCGCACTACATCTCCAAGCCCTTCACCGGGGCGCAGATCCGCGCGGCCGCCGCGAAGCTCCTGAAGATCGATCACTCGAAGCTCGACGCGCCGCCGCCGCGCGTGTTCGTGCTCGCGCCTGATCGCGCGCTCGCCGACGAGCTGACGCCGCGCCTGCCGGCGAACGTCATCGTCAGCACCGTCGCGGAGCTTCATCAGCTGACGGACCTGATCACGCAGCACGTCCCGGGGCTCGTGCTGATCGCGCACCGCCCGGGGCAGGAGCGCGCCAACATCGCGGCGGCCGTCGTGCGGTCGTTCGCGCCGACGGCGGGCGTCCTGCTCGTCGACGAGCAGGCGAAGTCGGAGACCCTCGCGCCGCCTGACTCGGAGATCGACGGCACGGTGCCGCGCGCGCTCTCGGACGCGCTCGTGCAGGAGCTCTTCTACCCGAACTACCTGCGACAGCTGGTGTTCGTCACGGGCACGACCGTGCGCCCGGCGACGTTCCAGGGTGAGCCTGAGTTCATGCCGGCGTACTTCGCCTCGCTGACGCGGCACCTGATCGCGCGCTGCGCCCGCTTCGGCGCCGTCGAAGGGCTGCGCATCGACCTCACGCCGGTGCCGCCGGTCGAGGAGCTCCTCGTGCCGCTGATCGCCGCCGTCAGCGCCGCGCTGAACGCGCAGGGCGCCGCGGCGTGGTTCAGCCCACCGCCGACCCTGAAAGCGCTCGCGAACGATCCGCGCCTGACCAAGGCGCTCTTCGTCTGAGCGGGTCTTGGCGCGCGGGCGACGAGCGAACGACGAGCGAACGCCGCCTCAGACCGCGCCGAGGTAGATGCGCAGCGTCTCCGCGGCGGCCTTCTTGTCGAAGGGCGTAGCGGCGAGCTCCGCGCGGCGCGAGAGCTCGGCGAAGAGCTGCTCGAGGTGCGCGTGCAAGCCGAGGCTCTCGCGCGTCGCCTCGCGCATACGCTCGGGGGCGAGCAGGTCGACGTCGCGCAGCACCTGCAAGGACGCGAGGAACGGGGCGAGGCGCTCGTAGTCGCTGAGCCGCACGAGCTGATAGCCGATCGCGCGAAAGTGCCCGAGGAACTCCCGCACGAATTGGAAGCTGCCCGCGCCCGCCCACTGATCCGTCGTGCCCGTGACGGCGCCCGCCTTCGCGTTGAAGGCGCGCAAGATCTGCCCGAACATCCACACCTCGCGCCGGAGCCGCTCGCCCGCCGCGCGGCGGCCGGGCGCGTCGGTCGCGAGCTCGGGGAGCGGCGCGCCGGGGCGAAGCTCGGCGCAGAGCAGGTGCACCGAGTGGTGCAGCGCCGCGCGCAATTGCGCCGCGACGATGACGAGCTTCGGCGCGAGGTCCGCGTCGGAGATCTCCGCGTCGGGCGCCGGCAGATCGCGCTCGAACGCCTTGCGCACCTCGACCCGCAGCGCGCCGCCGACCGAGTCGAGCACGTCGCGCAGCCCGATCAGCGCGCGCGCCTGCGCCGCGAGCGCGTCCCCGTGCGCGGCGACGTCGACCGCGCGCACGGCGAGCAATTCTTGCTCGAGCCCATCGGCCATGACGTCTGCGGCGCGGCGCGAGAGAAAGCGCGTCAGCGCGCGCAGATCGCTGCGCAGCACGGCGAGCACGATGTAAGCGCGCCGCACAGCGTCGCGATCGGCCGCGTACTCGTCGATCAGGGCGACGTAGCGGAGCGCGCGAAAGAGCGCGAGGAAGGTCAGCGCGGTGACGCGATGCGCCGCCTCGCTCTTGACGACGTGCAGCGCGTCGAGGACCTCGGGGCTGCGTAGCCGGTCGAATTCGGGGCGAAACTCGAGGGCGACGAGGGGATTGAAGTAGGTGTTGCGCCCGACCTCGCGCGTGACCGTGCTGTGCAGCGCGTGGAACATCCGATGCGGGATGCGCCCGACGCGCAGCAAGCCGTCGGCGAGATCGACGTAGCTCGTGAACGCGTTGCGGAGGAGAAAGAGCGCCTCCTCCGGCGTGTCCTGCGAGAGCTGCTCTTTGACGAGCTCGCTGCGCGCGGCGTCCTCCGGGAGGACGCTCTCGAGGTAGCGCGAGAACGTGTACGCGCGGTCCTTCTGCCCGAGCAGCTGCCGAAAGAGCACGCCGCAGCGATCGAGCGCGTCCCGCATGATGCGCAGCGCGGCCTGAAAATCGTGGGCGACGGCGAGCGGGCGCTTGGCGGGCCCGGGGTGATTGCGCGGATTGCCGAAGCAGACGAGGCCCTTCAGCAGCATCTCGAGCTCGAAGAGCGTCTCTTCCTTGCGCTCCCAGGGCAGCGCGCCGAACCAGACCTCGCGCGCGCTCGCCTGATCGCGCTGCAGCATGCGCGTGTCGCGCAGCAGGTTCGCGTAGACGTCGCGCTCCGGAGCGTTCGTCGGGCGGAGCATGGAGCGCCCGAGTCTACGCCGAGCGCCGTGAGAGTCGATGGTCCAACGCTCAGCGAGGCTCGATGACGGACGGCGCGGTGCCGAGCGCGCCGTCGATCGCCGCGGTGAACACCTCGAGCGGCTGTGCGCCCTGCGTCAGGTGCCCATTGATGAAGAACGCCGGAGTGCCGATCTGCGCGCCCGACGCGACGACGGCGTCCATGTCCGCCTGCACCTCGGCGCGATGCAGCCCGCCGTCGAGCGCTGCGCGGAAGCGAGGCAGATCGATGCCGCCGAGTTCCGTCGCGTAGCGCTCGAGGTCGGCGCGCGCGAGCGCCTGCTGATGGGCCATCAGCACGGCGTGATAGCGCCAGAACGCGGCGACCCCGAGCTGCGCGCGCACCTCTCGCGCGGCCTCCGCGGCGGGTCGCGCGTGATCGTGAAACGGCAGCGGATAGTCGCGCCAGACGAACGTCACGCGGTCGCCATAGCGCGCGAGGAGCGCGTCCATGGTGGGCTCGACGCGGCCGCAGAACGGGCACTGAAAGTCAGAGAATTGCTGCACGACGACCCGACCGTGAGCCGCGCCGCGGGTCGGCGCGCCCGGCGGGACGGCGAGCGCGTAGACGTGCTCGGGCTCAGGCGTCTCCTCGGCCTGACGGCGCTCCTCGGCGCGGGCGAGCCCGTCCCGCGTCAGCGCCGCATAGACGCGCGCCCGCGGGGTGCCGGCGTCGACGAGCGCCTTCGCGCGCCGCAATTCGTCGCCCACGAGATCGCTGAAGACGCTGTAGTCCTGCGCGCCCATCAGCGGGCGGCCGTTGATCATGAAGCCCGGCGTGCCGTCGACGTGAAAGAGCTGCGCGAGCGTCTGATCGGACTCGAGCTCCGCCGTGTGGAGGCCCGCGTTGAGCGCGCGCTGAAAACGCCTGAGGTCGAGGTGCTGCGCGGTCGCGTAGCGCTCGAGGTCCGCGCGGGCGAGCGCCCGTTGGTTCGCGAAGAGCACGTCGTGCATACGCCAGAAGGCAGCGTCGCCACCTTGCGCGAAGGCCTCGAGCGCGGCCTGCGCGGCGAGGCGCGCGTGGTCGTGAAACGCCAACGGCAGGTTGCGGAAGACGACGCGCACATCGGCCGGGTGGGCGGCGACGAGCCGGGCGAGCGTGGGCTGCACGTGCGAGCAGAACGGACACTCGAAGTCGTTGAAGACGACGATCGTGACGAGCGCGTCCTCGGGCCCGCGGCTCGGCTCGTGGCGCGTCACCGGGATGCGGTAGCGGACGGGCGTGTCCTGCGCAGACGCAGAGAAGCCCGGGAGCAGGACGAGGAGCGCGAGGGTGGCGAGCGCGGCGGGGCGGGTCACCGCGCGAGCGTAGCAGTCGGCCCCGCTCGTGTGTCGGCGGGTCGGGAGGCTCCGGCACGCGAGTTGCTCAGTCGTCGGCT
>CAIUAC010001247.1 GCA_903896985.1 uncultured Sandaracinus sp. | reverse complement strand
GATCTCAGCAAAGTGTCGCCGACCACGACGGGGTGGCTCGCCGCGCCGGGCGACGCCGTCACGCGGAAGACTCCGTCGCGAATGGTGCCCACCCGATAGGCGGGCATGATCTCGAGCGCGATGACACCGGTGGCGCCGACGCGGATGCGCTGCGCCCCCGCGCCAATGAAGATCGAGTCTCGTGCCTCGATTACGGACGGCTCGCCCGGTGCACTCGCTAGCATCCGCGCGATAGGATCAATGTCGTCGAGCAGATCCGACGACCGTTCGGTCTCGAAGACGATCTCCTCCCGGCGAATCGCTGCGGGCGAGGGCCGACAGTGCTCGACTCCGAGGAAGAAGCGGAACGCCCATACCACAGCGCCATCCTCCGGACGGATCGCCAATAGCTCGGTCCTCCCGTCGACGATCGGGCGGAAGAACGTCACCAGAGGCTCGCCGAGCCCCGCGAACGCATCCGAATACACGCGAAGGGTGTCGATCACCGCCCAGTCGCCCCAGTCGACGCCCAACTCCTCGCAGCCCGCGCGCCCGTCGAAGCAGGGTCGCCACTCGAAGTGAGGGATACGCTCCGGATGAAGCGCGACGTCGAACATGCAATCGGCTGGGAGCCCAGTTGGCACGACCCACTCGGGATCGTTAGGCCCGCGGTCGCCCGCGTCGCCGGGACCGGAGTCATGCCCCGCATCGCGTGGCCCACTGTCGCGGCCCGCGTCGACGGTGCCAGCATCGGCGGGCACGCGCGGCGAGCCGCAGCCACCGCAGCCCGCGACGAGACACACGGCGAGCGCAGCGGACAACCGTGGCGTGCAGTGCCAGCTCTCAGAAGGCATGCGCGAGCCCAGAGCCATGCGGGCGCGAAAAGTCGCCGTCCGAGAAGCCCGACGCCTCTACGACATCAGGCTCCTCTGGCGGATGACCGGGCCGACGACGCCAGAGCGGCGGCCGCGAAGGGACTGCGCGCAGGAACGAGACGCCATCGCCGTCATACACAGGGGCAGCGACGAGCCAGTCCGCTCCCGCCTGGAAGCCGTCCGGCCTCGCGAGCGCGTCGGGCGGTGCGCGCACGGCGACGTAGCCGTGATGATCCCAACCCAAGAGGACAAGCCTCCCCAGCCCGTCGAAGAGGATGGCGTGTTGGTCGAAGTGGGCAGGACGAGGCGGCCCGACGACGAACAACGTCTCGGCGTCAGTACCGTCGAGCGGCACGCGCACGATCTCGATCTGCGGCCTCGATCGCCACGCCGGTGGGGAGCAGTGGATCCCCTCGCCGCGCCTCGCCGGCCGTGCGGTCTCCACCAGCGCGTAGAGCGCCTGGTCCTGCGTGCGCAGCGCGAGCGCGAGCACATCGACGACCGCGCGCTCCGACGGCAGTCGGACCGCGATCGGCGTGTAGCCGCCCGAGACGACATCGATGCGATAGAGCTGGGCGCTGCCTGGCAGAGCTGCGGGCACGCCCAAGACGAACGCGGTCAGGTCAGCAGCGCGATAGACCGCTTCGAAGCGGGCGAACGCCGGGGGAACCAGTCCCACCGTGGGAATGGCAGGGTAGTTGGCCAGCGCCGTCTTCGCGTCGACGAACTTGCCTTTCGTGTCGCGGACGAGACCGCCGCCGAGCGCCGTACCGTCCTGCGCGAGGTGGATATAGAGCGGCAGCGCCGACGACGCGAAGGCCGCGTCACTCGCGCTCACCCATCGGTCGCCGAGCGCGAGCAGCGCGCTGCTGTCGATCAGCTCGTCGCCGAGACGATCGAAGCCGGGAAAACGGAGTCGGCTCTCGTCGAGCCCACACATCCCTGGGCGCAAGCAGGGCGCGCCGATCATCCACGCGAAGCGCCGTGCAGAGCGGCAGACCGTGCAGTCGCGCGGGGGTATCAGCACGGGAAAGAAGACGTCCGCCTCACGCCAGCTAGGAGGCGGCATGCGCGGCGTGCGTTCCACGGGGCTGCTCGAATAGTGGCTCGCCACTGGGTCGTCGTACGCCACGGTGGTGCAGCGGGCCGGAGAGGGAAGGCACCGCACGTAGCCGCCTGCGGTGTGGCTCCAGAGCACGCCATGGAGCTCTTCGGAGTACGGGTCCGGCGTGAACGGTATCGTCCACGTCGTCATGTCGGACCCGAAATCCCAGTCGACGCGGCGCTCGACCGGGGTGGTGTAGCTCAGTGAGCACCGCAGATCACCATAGCCAGCGAGCGCGCACGCCGGTCCCGCGGTCTCGGCAGTGAGCGTCATCGTCCGCCAGGTGCTCGAGGGCACTGGCGGAGCGAACTGCGCAGCATCGAGCGCGCAGTTGAACGGAGGGTCGCTGCAATCCCTGCGGGTTGCGAGCGTGTCGTCCGACGCGATGTCACACCGGCAGAAGCGCAGGCCCGCCTCCGCGTCGGCGCTCAAGGCGCTGACGCG
>CAIUAC010001246.1 GCA_903896985.1 uncultured Sandaracinus sp. | reverse complement strand
TCCCCCGGCCACACCCTCGTCATCCCGCGCCGCCTCGTGCCGACGTGGTTCGACGCCACGCCCGAAGAGCAGCGCGCGCTCTTCGCGCTCGTCGACGAGGTGAAGCGGCAGCTCGACGCAGGCTCGCCGCGCCCCGACGGCTACAACGTCGGCTTCAACGCGGGCGAGGCCGCCGGGCAGACGGTCATGCACCTGCACGTGCACGTCATTCCGCGGTACGCGGGCGACGTCGAGGACCCGCGGGGCGGGGTGCGCCACGTGATGCCCGGAAAGGGGAACTACCTGGCTCCTGCGCCTCCGAGTCCACGTGGGCCCGACCCGGTGTTCATCGAGAAGCTGCTCTCCTTGCTCGATGAGGGGCGCTTCACCACGACGTACAAGTTCGCTGTGATGCTCGGGCTCATGGACCTGTGTCTCGAGCACACGTCGGCGACGGGTGAGGCGCCGGTGAGCGTCTCCACCATGCAGCTCGCAGAGAAGGTGCTCGCCCAGTATTGGGCGCAGGCGACGACGTTCCCGGCGGGCGCGGGCGTCCTGCGACAGAACAGCGACCCGACCAAGCCAGCCTTGCTCCTGACGCGGATCGTCGAGTTTCGTCGGCTGCACGCACCGGATCCGTCTGCGTCTCTTCAGCGCGCTCGGACCACAGCGCCTGATGAGTTCAAACGGCTCTTGCGTGAGGTCGAGTGGACATTGATCGATATGCCGCTGCCGCGCCTTCAGCGCTTCGGTGGCCGAGCGGATGAGGAGGACGCGTTTCTCTACGCGATCTCTTGGTCGCAGCGTGAGCCTGTTCGACGCGGCGATTTCAGCAGAGGCGCCTTCGACAACAGCGTTCGCTTCATGCCCGGCGCGGCGGAGCAGCTCGCGGTGCTCGCCACCATGCTTCGCCCGGTCGTGCAGCGTCGCTGGGCGGCGAAGGTCGCGCAGTACAATGGCAGTGTCGTCCAAGATGCCTATCTGGAGGACTTCCTGTTCGGGGCGGACAGGATCTCACTCGCACCGGTGCGTGAGCACCTCCTCGAGCTTCATGACGGGCGCTGCTTCTATTGCGATGCGCCGATCGCCGCCAACGCACAGGTCGACCACTTCATCGCGTGGGCGCGTCATCCCGACAATCGCCTCGACAACCTCGTGCCCGCGCACGCCCGCTGCAACGAGTCGAAGAGTGACCATCTGGCGGCGAGCGCGCACGTCGAGCGCTGGCTGCACCGCTCGAGTCGCAGAGACAGTGACCTCGACGAGATCGCGCGCCGCGCGAAGTGGGATCGATGTCCCGATGAGACCCTCGGCGTCGGTCGAGGGCTCTACCTGCGACTCCGCGACGGCGTGCGTTTGTGGCTCGGGCGGGACCACTTCGAGCGCGCCGAGTCGCAGGTCGTCAGACGCCTCTTCGAGACAGGATGATGAAACAGGAGGTCAGCCGCGCCACCGCAGCACGATCTTCTTCCCAGGCACGACCTCGACCTCCGGGAGCTTCGCGAGGACGGCGCACACGAAGCTCGAGCGGTGAATCCGCAGCTCGCCGAGCAGCTCTTGATTCGACAGCGTGCCGCGCGCTCGCAGCGCGTCCCAGGCGAGGTTGAGCATCCGCGGCGGGACGAGCTCGACGCCCGCGGACTCGAGGCGCGTCGCTCGCTCTGCGCTCCGCGCGGTCTCGACCCAGAGGCCAGAGGCGGCGACGTCGCGCACGTAGTTCGGGCGCGGTGCGTGACCGAGCGTGTAGACGGTCGGCGTCGCGCGTTGAAGGGCGACGAGGCGCGCGAGCAGCTCGGGCTCGATGGACTCTTCGGGTGAGATGTCCTCGGGGCGCAGCCATCGGGCGGTGCGCGGGTCGCTCCAGATGCGCTCGCCCCAACTCCACAGGTCGACGAGGGCGTTGTCGTTGGCGGCGCCGTCCAGCGTCGTCGCGACCTCGACGTTGGCGATGAGGCCAGACGTCAGGTTGGCGGAGCCGACGATGGCGCGGAGCCTTTCGCCGCGGCGACCGAGGAAGACCTTCGGATGGTAGGTGCTGCCGCCCGGGTTGAGGACACGCACCGCGGCGCCGGTGTCGTCGAGGGCGGCGAGCGCTGACGGCGCGCTCATGCCCAGCGTGGTCGTGACGACGACGCGCGCGTGCCCGCGCTTGGCGATGGCGCGCAGCTCCTCGGCGACGAGGTGCACGCCCCGCGGTTGCGCGAAGGCGACACACAGCAACGCCTCGTCGCTCGTCGCGAGCAGGTCGCGCACGGAGGCGAGCAGCGCGGAGCCGGGCGCGGTGACTATGGTCAGGGCAGACATCGACTCGGGCAGTCTGCGCCACTGTCGCACGGTCGCTCGCTTGCCTGTTAGGCACAACGCGCGTTCGAGCGACACTCTCGCCCATCTTGCCGACGGCCCCCGCCCCCTTCATCGCCGTGACCGACAAGGAGTGGTTCGACTTCTTGGCGGACCGCGCTGACGACGGCGCCCTCGACGAGGTGAACTTCTGGTCGCCTCGCTCGACGCGGCCGATGAAGCATATGGCCCTCGGGGAGCCGGTGTTCTTTCGGCTGAAGTCGCCGGTCAACGCGATCGCTGGCTATGGCTTCTTCGCGCACTTCGCCGTGCTGGATCTCGAGGTCGCCTGGCAGTGCTTCGGCTGGAAGAACGG
>CAIUAC010001245.1 GCA_903896985.1 uncultured Sandaracinus sp. | reverse complement strand
CGCCTCGAGGCCCTCGCCGCCGCGCTCGGTGAGGCGTTCGAGCGGCTGATCGTCAGCCACAAGAAGTGAGACATGACCGACGAAATCGACCGCAACGCGCTCCCGAGCGACCTCGCCCGGTGGCAGTCCGAAGTGCTCGCGCCCTTCGAGAAGAAGGCCGCTCCCCGCGAGCGCGCCGCGCTGCTCGCGCAGGGCGGTGACCCGGCTCCGCTCTACACGCCGCTCGACGCGCCGGAGCGCGACTACGCGAAGAAGCTCGGCTTCCCCGGCGAGGCGCCGTTCACGCGCGGCGTGCAGCCGAATATGTACCGCGGCCGCCACTGGACGATGCGTCAGTACGCCGGCTTCGGCACCGCCGCCGAGTCGAACGAGCGCTACCACTATCTGCTGAAGAACGGGCAGACGGGCCTCAGCGTCGCCTTCGATCTCCCGACGCAGATGGGGCGCGACAGCGATCACGAGCTTGCGCTCGGCGAGGTCGGCAAGGTCGGCGTCGCCATCGACTCGCTCGACGACATGGAGACGCTGCTGCGCGGCATCCCGCTCGACAAGGTCTCGACGTCGATGACGATCAACTCGACCGCGTCGATCCTGCTCGCGCTCTATGTCGTCGTCGCCGAGAAGCAGGGCATCCCGAGCACGGCGCTGCGCGGCACGATCCAGAACGACATCCTCAAGGAGTACGTCGCGCGCGGCACGTACATCTATCCGCCGCGCCCTTCGCTCCGGATCATCAACGACATCTTCGCGTGGTCCGCGCAGCACGCGCCCAAGTGGAACACGATCTCGATCAGCGGCTACCACATGCGGGAGGCCGGCTGCGACGCGATCCAAGAGGTCGCGTTCACGCTCGCGGACGGCATCGCCTACGTCGAGACGGCGATCGCCGCGGGGCTCGACGTCGACACCTTCGGCAAGCAGCTGTCCTTCTTCTTCAACGGGCACAACAACCTGATCGAGGAGGTCGCGAAGTTCCGCGCGGCGCGGCGGCTCTGGGAGTCGATCATGCGCGAGCGCTTCGGCGCGAAGTCGAAGGAAGCCTGCGCGCTCAAGTTCCACGTGCAGACGGCGGGCTCCACGCTCCAGGCGCAGCAGCCGATGGTCAACGCGATCCGCACGACCTTGCAGGCGCTCGGCGCGGTGCTCGGCGGCGCGCAGTCGCTCCACACCAACAGCTTCGACGAGGCGCTCTCGCTGCCGACCGAGGCGAGCGCGACGCTCGCGCTCCGCACGCAGCAGGTGATCGCCTACGAGAGCGGCGTCGCGGACCTCGTCGACGCGCTCGGCGGCTCGTACGCGATCGAGGCGATGACGGACCGCATCGAGGCGGGCGCGCGCGAGTACCTCGCGAAGATCGACCGCCTCGGCGGGATGGTCTCCGCGATCGAGCAGGGCTACGCGCAGCGCGAGATTCAAGACTCGGCGTACCGCTATCAGCTGCAGATCGAGCGCGGGGAGCGCGTGATCGTCGGCGTGAACAAGTTCCAGAGTCAGTCGGCGAGCGTGCCGATCCTGCGCATCGACCCCCAGCTCGAGCGGGACCAGGTCGCGCGCCTGCGAGCCGTGCGCGCGCGACGCGACGAGGCCGCCGCGCGGGCCGCGTGCGCGCTCGTCGAGCAGACGGCGCGCGACGGCGGCAACCTGATGCCGCCGGTGCTCGACGCGGTGCGCGCCTACGCGACGGTCGGGGAGATCAGCGACGCGATGCGCGTCGTGTTCGGCGCGCACATCGAGACCCTGACGATTTGAGGTCGGCGCCCGGGGCAGCGTTTTCTCGCTTTGACCTGGGCTCCGCGGCATTTCACCTTCGCGCGCTCCGGGCCGCGAACGCCACGTGAAAGGACTCCCCATGAAGATCGCTCAGGACGCCGTCGTCTCCTTCGACTACACGCTCAAAGACGATGAAGGGACGGTCCTCGACGAGAGCGCGGGCGAGCCTCTCATCTACCTCCACGGCCACGAGATGATCGTGCCTGGGCTCGAGGCAGCGCTCTCGGGCAAGGTCGTGGGCGACCACGTCCTCGCGGTGATCCAGCCGGCAGACGGCTACGGCGACCGCACCGAAGACAGCACGATGCGCGTCGAGCGCGCGCGCCTCCCAGAGGGCTTCGACGGCGACGTCGGTGACCCGATCGAGGCGGGCTCGCCGGACGGCTCCTCGCTGACGCTCTGGATCGTCGACGCTGACGACGAGGCCGTCGTGGTCAGCACCGACCACCCGCTCGCGGGCGTCACGCTGCACTTCGACGTCACCATCCGCGAGGTCCGCGAGG
>CAIUAC010001244.1 GCA_903896985.1 uncultured Sandaracinus sp. | reverse complement strand
GTCCTCACGCAGACCCTGCGAAATACAGGAGTATTCCTCGGGTCTGCGCTCCGCGGGGTGCCTGGGGCGTCGGCTGCTAGCAGCCGGCGGGGCCCCCGGGCCGGCGCTCGCTCTCGGACTATTTTTCTACAGCTCTTGAGCTCGCGCACCGCTGCGCGCGACGCTCGACGCCCGGAAGCGCGCGGGCTCAGAGGCTCAGCGCAGCGCGCGCTTCGATGCGCGTCAGGCGGTGCTCCGTGTCGACGAGAAAGAGATGCTCGTGGTTCTCGGTGTGCGAGACGGCGCCGACCTTCTCGCCCTGCGGGCTGTAGATGCCGATCTTCGCGCCGACGTAGCGATGGAACGGCACGGCGACCTCGTGCACCACCCCGCGCGGGCCGAGGATCGCGTGGATCGCGGCCGGCGCGAGGTAGCCCTCGTCGTTGAACGACACCAGCAGAAAGCGCGCGTCGATCGCGTCGATCAGCTGACGAAACGCCACTTCGCCGTCCTTGCGCCTATTGAACGCGCTCTTGTGAGTGCGGCAGTCGACGCGCTTCCTCGCGATGCCGTACGTCTCCGGCGCGTCCCAGCGCACGAGCGTCTCCCACACGTGGTAGTTGCCGCGATAGCTGTGCTGGTTGTACGGCGGATCGAGGTACGCGAGGTCGACGCGACCGACCGCGCGCGCCGCCTCCGCCGCGTCGAGCCCGAGCGCCGCGCCGTCTCCATCGAGCACCTCCGGGAGCCGCAGCGCGAGCGCGTTGTGCGCGCGCTTAGCCCACTGCTTGAGGTACGCCATCTGCACGCCGACGGTCGAATCGACGCGATCGGCGGCCTCCATCAGCGACACCAGCAGCACCGCCTCGAGCTCGGGCTCGAGCGAGAGCCCGGCGATGCGCTCCCGGATCGCCTCGATGCGCGCGCCGTTGTCCGGATGAAAATAGCGCGACTCGACGCAGTACGTCTGCGTGAACCAGCCTGCGCGCGGAGCCACCGCGGAGAGCTCCGGAAGCAGCCGCTCGGCCTCCGCCCGCACGCGGCGCCCATCGGCCTGCACGTAGCAGCGCGCGAGCGTCTGCGCGTAGGTGTTGTGGTCGTTCGCCGTGACGCGCAGCCCGGCGCGCTTCCACGCGTGCGCGACCCGCGCGGTGCCGCTGAAGAGGTCCACCGCCGTGCGCACCGTCGGCAACGCCCCGACGAGCGAGACGAGGCGCGGGACGAGCACGCGCTTGCTACCGAGATATTTGATCACTCACCGTCTCCGCGGTGTGACCGTACACGCTGTCGGACGACCGCGGCATACGCGTATGCTTCGTCGCCTCGATTCACCCGACGTGCACGCCGTGCCCGTCGCAGAAGGGCCCCTGATGACCACGACTCCCACGAACACGGACGCGACGACGAACGCCTCGGCCAGCCTCCCAGCGACGACGAACACGACGCTCTTCGAGTGGGTCGGCGAGATGGCGAAGCTCACGCAGCCCGATCACATCGTCTGGTGCGATGGCTCGGACGCAGAGCGCCGCCGCCTCACCGAGCACGCCGTCGCGACCGGCGTGCTCAAGCCGCTCGATCCCAAGAAGCGCCCCGGCTGCTACCTCAGCCGCTCGAGCCCGAACGACGTCGCGCGCGTCGAGCACCTGACGTTCATCTGCACGCCGACCAAGGAAGAGGCCGGCCCGACGAACAACTGGATGGCCCCGGCGGACGCGTACGCGAAGCTCGGCAAGCTCTTCGACGGCTCGATGAAGGGCCGCACGATGTACGTCGTGCCGTACGTGATGGGCCCGGTGGACTCGCCCTTCTCGAAGGTCGGCGTGGAGCTGACGGACAGCGTCTACGTCGTGCTGAACATGAGGATCATGACGCGCATGGGGCGCGCGGCGCTCGAGCGCCTCGGTGACTCGAACGACTTCAACCGCGGCGTGCACTCGACGCTCGATCTCGATCCCGAGAAGCGCTTCATCTGCCACTTCCCCGAGGACAACACGATCTGGAGCGTCGGCTCGGGCTACGGCGGCAACGTGCTGCTCGGCAAGAAGTGCCTCGCGCTGCGCATCGGCAGCTACCTCGGCAAGAAGGAGGGCTGGCTCGCGGAGCATATGCTGATCCTCGGCGTCGAGTCCCCCGAGGGGCAGTTCAGCTACGTCGCGGCCGCGTTCCCGAGCGCGTGCGGCAAGACGAATTTCGCGATGATGATCCCGCCGCGTCGCTTCAAGGGCTGGAAGATCTGGACCGTCGGCGACGACATCGCGTGGATGCGCGTCGGCGACGACGGACGCCTCTGGGCGGTCAACCCGGAGAACGGCTACTTCGGCGTCGCGCCCGGCACGAGCCTGAAGTCGAACGCGAACGCGATGCAGACGACCGCGAAGGACACGCTCTTCACGAACGTCGCGGCGACGGCTGACGGCGATGTGTGGTGGGACGGCATCGACGGCGAGGTGCCGGACGAGCTGACCGACTGGCAGGGTCGCCCGTGGAAGAAGGGCGCGGCCGACAAGGCGTCGCACCCCAACTCGCGGTTCACCGCGCCGGTCACCAACAACCCGATGCTCTCGCGCGAGTGGGACAACCCTGCGGGCGTGCCGATCAGCGCGATCATCTTCGGCGGTCGTCGCGCGGACACCGTGCCGCTCGTCCTGCAGAGCTTCAACTGGCTGCACGGCGTCTACCTCGGCGCGACCCTCGGCTCGGAGACGACGGCCGCGGCGACGGGCAAGGTCGGCATCCTGCGCCGCGATCCCATGGCGATGCTGCCCTTCTGTGGCTACGACATGGGCACGTACTTCGGCCACTGGCTCGCGATGCGGCACCGCATCCAGAACCCGCCGAAGATCTTCCTCGTCAACTGGTTCCGCAAGGACGAAGAGGGCAAGTTCGTGTGGCCGGGCTTCGGCGAGAACGTCCGCGTGCTGAAGTGGATCGTGGACCGCGCGCGCGTGCGCATCGGCGGGCGCGAGACGCCGGTCGGTTGGGTGCCACGCGAGGGCGACGTCGATCTCTCCGGGCTCGACATCTCTGCCGAGCGCTTCGAGATCGCGACGAAGGTCTCGGCGAAGGAGTGGATGAAGGAGCTCGAGAGCCAGGGCGAGTGGCTCGCGAGCCTCGGACCCACGGTGCCCGCGGCGCTTCACAAGCAGCGCGAGCTGCTCGTCGCCGCGATGGCGACGCACCCCGACCTGGCGGAAGAGGGCTGAACGCCGCTCAGGGGTTGCAGAGCGAAGATGGCGGGGGGCTTGTCCCCCGCCGGTTCGCGGCCACCTGTCGGCAGCTCGTCAGTCGTGAATGCCGAGATCGCGGGCGAGCGCCCGAGCACAAGCCGCGAGCCGCCCGCGGTTGACGCGGACGTAGCGGACCTTCGGGGTCGCCGCGGCGCAGGCGCGGGAGAGCGCAGCGTCGGTCGAGTGATCCTGAAAGCCCGTCGCGCTGAGCACGAGGTCGTAGGCGCTGCGCTGAATGGCCTTGCCCGCGGCCTCGATGCGGCGCGGATCCGCGACGCACCAGGTGATCTCGAGGCCGAGCGCGGCCTCGAGGCG
>CAIUAC010001243.1 GCA_903896985.1 uncultured Sandaracinus sp. | reverse complement strand
GCGCCGTCAGCCCCGCGAGGCGCTCCTGGACCTCGGCGAGGGTGCGTCCCTCGGCCTGCAGCCGCTTGATCGCGACGAGCTGCGCGAGGTGCCTCCGCCCGTAGAACGCCGTGCGCCCGCGCAGCTCCGCCGGGCGGTCGAGCAGGCCGAGGGTCGTGTAGTAGCGGATCGTCCGGGCGTCGGGGACCTCGCGCGCCCTCGCGTCGGCGGGCACGAGCGCCGTCGCCGAGAGCGCGCGCGACAGCTCGTCCGCGAGCTCAGCGAGGGTCCACCGTGGGTCGTGCGCGGCCATGCAACAGTGTTATGCAACAGTGTTGCATGAGCGTCAAGGCCGTTTTTGGCGGGAGAACGTTCACGCACGCGCCCCGACCCTCGCCGACACTCGCCGTACCCCTGCCGCCGCGCGGCCGTCACAATTGATGGCGTTGCTCCGCGGTCGTCACGCGCCCGACACAATCGATCGGGAAACTTGGCCCCTATGAACCGCCTGCACGCCGCCTCTCTCCTCGTCGCGCTCGGCCTGTCCACGCTGGGCTCCACTGCGCATGCCCAAGACCCCGGCTACGCGCCAGCCGGCGGCGGCGCCGCGAACCTCGGCGTCGCCGCGACGTCCGACGTCGAGCCCTCCAGCATCGAACCCGGCGGCGACGTGACGCCTCCCGCGGAGCCCGTCGTGCTCGTCGCGCCGAGCGAGATCACGCCGCCCGCCGAGCCCGTCGCTCCCCCCGCGCCCGCCGCACCCGCTCCATCCGGCTCCGCCGTCACCGCGCGCTACGCGGTCGGTGATGGCCTGACGATCGCGTCGGAGGACGGCCTCTTCACCCTGAAGTTCAAGGGCTATATGCAGCTCCGTTTCACCGTCAGCGACGGCGTGCAGGACGAGGTGCCCGCGAGCACCGAGCTCGTCGTGCGGCGGATGCGCTTCACGATCGGCGGGCAGTTCGTCGTGCCGGAGCTGACCTACGCCGCGCAGTTCGTCTTCGCGAACGGCGACATGGAGTCGGACCTGCGCGTGCCGCTCCTCGACGCCTGGGTGAACTACTCCGCCGCGCGCGACTTCCAGCTGCGCGTCGGTCAGGCGAAGGTGCCCTACGGCAGCCTGTTCAACATCTCGTCCGCCAACCAGCAGTTCGCGGACGCGTCGATCGTCAAGTCGGAGCTCGGGATGGAGTACGACATGGGCGTCTACGCGTACTCGAAGGACCTCTTCGGGCTCGGCAATCGCCTGCAGTACCAGCTCGGTATGTTCAGCGGCGACGGGCGCAACCGCACCTCGACGCGCAGCGGGCTGCTCTGGACGGCGCGCGTCGAGTTCACGCCCTTCGGCAAGTTCGAGACGGGCGCCGAGTCCGATCACGCGCGCAGCTCCGACCCGCGCCTGCAGCTCGCGTTCAGCGCGGCGCTCAACAAGAACACCGTCCGCTCGCGCAGCATCTCGGGCGACACGTACACGCTCGGCGGCTTCGACTATCAGCACCTCGACGCCGAGCTGATGTTCAAGGTCGCGGGCTTCTCGCTCCAGGCCGAGTGGCTCTGGCGCAACGCGACGACTGACTCGCACAGCCACATGAACATGGACGGCACGACCAGCACGGAATACGCGCGCTCGGCTTGGGGCTACGTCGCGCAGGCGGGCTATCTGCTCTCGTGCGGCTTCGAGGTCGCGGCGCGCTACGGCGACGTGCAGCCGCGCGCAGGCTCGCCGGCGTCGCAGCACCGCGCCCGCGAGGTCGGCGGCGCGCTCAGCTACTACTTCGAGAAGCACGCGCTGAAGCTGCAGGCGGACTACTTCTACCTCTACGGCGAAGCGTTCGACGACGGGCACCATCAGGTGCGCGTGCAGGCGCAGCTGCAGTTCTGAGACGGCGCTGAGCGCCCGCTGAGCGTGCGCTGAGCGAGCTCCGTTCGAGTTCGGTTCGACGCTCTTTTCTGGTCCTTTTCAAGTTCCGTTCGAGTCCCGATCGCCGCCCGAGCGCGCGCGACGCACACCGTCCCGCGCTCGTCGCACCTCCTTCACACGTCCGTCACGAGCCGCGCGCACGTTGCGCGCACCCTCGGAGAAACCAGATGTCGAACGCGTTTCGCTCGCTCCATGCACGCTCGTACACGTTTGCCCTCTCGTCGGCGCTGCTCGGCTGCGCGGCGCTCCTCACGGCCTGCAGCGGCGGGCACGGCCGCAGCGCGGACACCGACCCGAGCGCACGCCCGGCCGACGACGTCCCGCCCGGCACGCCGATGGGCGGAACCCTGACGATCTCGGGCTCCGACACGATGGTCATCCTCGCGCAGCGCTTCGCCGAGACGTACATGCACACGCACGCGGGCACCACGATCCAGGTGTCCGGCGGCGGCAGCGGCACGGGCATCGCGGCGCTCGTCAACGGCACGACGACGATCGCGGACGCGAGCCGCGCGATGAAGGACGAAGAGAAGGCGCACGTCCTCGCGCAGCGGCACGCCGCGGCGCAAGAGACGCGCGTCGCGCTCGATGCGCTCGCGGTCTACGTGCACACCTCCAATCAGGTGCCGCCGCTCACGATCGAGCAGCTCTCGGGCATCTACCGCGGCACGATCACCAACTGGAAAGACGTCGGCGGCGCAGACCTGCCGATCGTCCTCTACAGCCGCGAGAACAACTCGGGCACGTACGTCTACTTCAAGGAGCATGTGCTCCACGACGCGGACTTCGCGGCGACCGCGCAGACGCTCCCCGGCACCGCCGCGGTGATCAACGCGGTCAGCCGCGATCCGGGCGGCATCGGCTACGGCGGCATCGCCTACGCGACGGGCATCCGCGCGGTGTCGCTCGTCGGCGCGGCGGGCACGCCGGTCGCCCCGACGATGGCGACCGCGACCGACGGGACCTACCCGCTCTCGCGCTTCCTCTTCATGTACACCGCGGGCGCGCCGACGGGCCTCGCGAAGGACTTCCTCGACTGGGTCGTCTCGCCCGTCGGCCAAGCGCTGATCGAGCCGGTCGG
>CAIUAC010001242.1 GCA_903896985.1 uncultured Sandaracinus sp. | reverse complement strand
GCCGTCGCAGCCGCACACCGGGCGGTACTCGCGCGTGCAGAGCGTCGGGCGCGGTCGGCAGACGCCGCCGCGGTCTGCGGCGCCGCACTGCGCGCCATCGGGGAAATCGCAGTACTCCGTCGCGGCGCAGGGCGCGGCGCCGCGCGTGCCGCAGCGCTGACCGTCGGCGACGGCCTCGGACGGCGGCGCGACGACGGGCGCGACGAGGTCCGCGGGCTCGTCGGGCGTGGGCGGCTGAGTGTAGTGGATCGTGTCGTCGCCGCCGTTCGCGGGCGGGTCCGCGACGGGCTGCGCGCTGCCGCAGGCCGCGACCAAGACGAGGAGCGCAGAGAGGAGCACGAGCAGGCGGCGCGGGGTCATGAGGGCCTCGGTTCTAGCAGGAGCGGGCGCAGAGAGTGACCGTGGAGAGACACCGCGTTGAGACGCGCTCAGCCGTGCGCGGCTTGGCCGAACGCGCGCATCCACTTCGCCTCGTCCTCGTCGAGCGCGCCCTTCTCGACGGCGTCGAGGTTCGCGTCGAGCTCGGCGGTCGTCTTCGGGCCCGTCAGCGCGAAGTCGACGTGCGGACTCGAGAGCTGAAAGCGGTAGCAGTCGCCCGCGCTCATCACGGGGCCGTCCCAGCCCTTCGGGCGCTTCAGCAGCTTGCGCCACGCCGTCGCGGTGTAGGCGAGCACGGACGGGCTGCGCTCGCGCACGTGCGGGAAGACGTCGCGCTCGGCGCCCGGGTGCGCGGCGTTGTAGCGGATCATCAAGAGGTCCACGGCGCGCTCCTCGGCGAGCTTCCCGGCGCGCGGGCGGTCGTGGATGCTCGCGCCAAACGCCCGGATCACGCCGCTCGCGCGGAGCTCTTTCAGCGCGTCCACGGTGCCCTCGGTCCACGCGCTGCCGACGCCGAGCCAGCCGAGCAGGAGCACGTCGAGGTAGTCGGTGCCGAGGTCCTTGCGGAGCGCGTCCGCGGCGCGCTTCACGCCCCAGCCGGCGAAGCCGATCGTCGCGAAGCCCATCACGACCTGCGCGTCGCGGTCCTTCTTGAACACCTCGCGCAGCGGCGGTCCGAGGGACTTCTTGCCGCGCCCCGTGACGAGGAACGCGTTGACGCCGCGGTCCATCGCGCGGCGCACGCCCGCCTCGTCGATGCCGTAGTTCGTCGCCAAGCCGAGCCGGTGCACGCGCTTGCCGAGCGCCACCGGGGTCGTGTGCAGGAAGTCGCTCGCCATGGCGCGCAGCATACGCCGCCGGGGGCCCTCCACCATCGGCCGGGCATCGTGTAGGCTGGCACACAATACGATGCCCTTTGTCGAGCGCCGCCACCCCCGCGTCCGCGTGCTCGCCGCTGCTCTCGCGGCGACGCTGCTCCTCGCCCGGCTCACGCTCGGGGCGCCCTCGACGGCGCGCGCCGACGGGCTCGCGGACGAGGCAGAGCTGAACTTCCAGATCGGCGCGGACTACTACCGCGCGGGGGATTTTCGGCAGGCGCTGCAGCACTTCATGCTGTCGAACCGCCTCGTCGGGAACCGCAACGTGGTGTTCAACATCGCGCGCACCTTCGAGCACCTCTCGCGCTTCGCGGACGCCTATCGCTGGTACACCGACGCGCGCGACGGCGAGACGGACGCGGGCATCGTCGCGGACATCGACGCCGCGCTCGTGCGCATCGCGCCGCAGGTCGCGCTGCTCGCGGTCGAGACGGAGCCGCCCGGCGCGACGCTCTACGTCGAGCGGCGGGACCTCGGCTCGGTCGCGCGGGCGCCGCGCAAGCTCGCGCTGGCGGAGGGCACCTACCGCATCCTCGCGTCGCTCGACGGCTACATCGACGCGTCGAGCGAGCCGACGGTCGCGCACGTCGGGCAGGAGGCGCACGTGCGGCTCGTGCTCCGGCCGATCGTCGGCACGGTGCACATCGAGGCCGACGGACCGACGACCGTGCACGTCGACGACGAGCGCGCAGAGGCCGCGTGCACGGCGCCTTGCGAGCTCTCGCTGCGCCCGGGCGCGCACCTGCTCTTCTTCCGACGAGACGGCTTCCGCCTCGCGCCGCGGCAGGTGAGCGTGCGCGCGAACGACACCTTCGTCGTGCGCGCGACGGCGAGCGCCGTCACCGGCTCAGCGGTGATCGAGGCCGACGAGCCTGACGCGCTCGTCGAGATCGACGGCGAGCCCGTCGGCTTCACGCCGGTCGTCGTGCCGACGGTGCCGGTCGGCGCGCGCGTCGTGCGCGTGACGCTGCGCGGCTACGAGCCCATCGAGCGCACGGTCGAGGTGCGCGAGGGCGCGCAGGCGGATCTGCGCGGGCTCCAGCTCGTGCCGCTCCGCGAGGTGACGACCGCCTCGCGCTTGCCGGAGACGCTCGAGGACGCGCCGTCCTCGCTCAGCGTGCTCACCGCGCAGGAGCTCGAGGCGTTTCGCTATCCGACCATCGCCGAGGCGCTCCGCGGCACGCGCGGGATGTCGCTGACGTTCGACTCGGCCTACGGCTCCATCTCGGTGCGCGGGCTCGGGCAGCCGAACGACTACGGCAATCGCCTGCTGATCTTGCAGGACGGCGCCGTGCTCAACGACAACATCCTCTATCAGTCCTACACGGGCTACGACGGGCGCGTCGACCTCGGCGACGTCGAGCGCATCGAGGTCGTGCGCGGCCCGGGCTCGGTGCTCTACGGCACGGGCGCGGTCAGCGGCGTCGTCAACCTGATCACGCGCTCGCGCGACGAGCCGACGAGCGGCTGGGTGGGGCTCTCGACGTATGAAGACTCGGTCGCCCGCGCGCGCG
>CAIUAC010001241.1 GCA_903896985.1 uncultured Sandaracinus sp. | reverse complement strand
TGGACACTCCTTGAGACGCGGCGCCGCTCGTGCGGTCGTCGCTGCGAAAACCAATGAAGAAATGGAGAAATCGAGCCTGATCGATCCGCGTCCCAGGTCCGACGCTCCGGCCGACTGGGGCCGGGGCGCCGAGCGAGGACCGCGGTTCTGCGCACGGCCTGGAGGCCACGCGCGGAGTCTTGGGAGCCTGCGAGCGGGAGCGGACGCGTCGTCTACGCGAGCCGCGGGGCGCGCGCAAAAAAGGACGCAGGGTCCGCGAGGGCTCAGCGGGGCGGGCGGTCGAGCGAGCGTCGGATGCCGCTGCGGGAGCGTGCGCGTTGGCTCGCGTCCCGTAACGTCGAGGCGGGCGAGTCGGCGATCGGCGGATAGGCTGACGGGAGCACGAAGACGGCTCCGCCGCCGCGCAGCTCCACCGTGCCGCCGGTGCCGGTGTGCGCGGGCGCGCAGCGCGGGTCGTTCGACGAGGCGCACCAGAGGATCTCGCCGGGGTCGCTCGGCGTCGCCGGCGGCGCGACCTCCGCCGCCGAGAACGCCCCGAAGACCTCCGGCGTCAGCGCCGCCTCGAGCTCAGAGGCCTCGAGAACAACGACCGTCGAGCGCAGGCCGCACATCGCCTCTTCGGCTGCCGCGGTGTGCGGCAGCGCGAGCGAGAGCCCGACGAGGGCGAGCGTGGCGAGGGCTGGGCGGGTCATCGGGCGGTGGTGGGCGGGAGCATACAGCCGCCGAGCGGCACGGCAAGGGGGGTGTCCGCCCGTGCTCCGCGCGAACCGCTGCGGCGCGGCGGCTATTCCCGCGCATACTGCCGGGGTGTTCGACCGCGGTTACCTCACGATCGCGCGCTTTCGTGGGGCGCAGGTGCGCGTGCACTGGTCCACGCCGCTCGGCGCGCTGATATTCACGCGTTTCGCGTTTCTCCCAGGGGCGTGGCTCGGCTTCTTCCTGATCGTGCTCTTGCACGAGCTAGGGCACGCCGTGCTCGTCCGCGCGGCGCGGATGCAGGTGGTGTCGATCGACGTACTCGGCTTCGGCGGGCTCTGCCGGTGGTACGGCGTGCCCTCGCCGAAGTGGCGCGCGATCATCGCCTGGGGAGGCGTGCTCGCGCAGGCGATCTTGCTGCTGCTGACGGCGATCACGCTCGCGGTGCTGCCGCCGGTGCGCTCGGCGCTGTTGGCGCAGCTGCTCGACACCTTCCTCTGGACGAACGCGTTCATCATGGCGCTCAACCTGCTGCCGATCCCACCGCTCGACGGCGCGGAGGCGTGGCCGCTGGTCGGGATGCTCGCCAAGGGGCGGTTCAAGCGGGGCCGCCCGCGTCGCTCGACGCCCGCCGCCGTCCGCGTGCCGGCGCCGAATCCGCCGCGGGCGTCCAAGCCGCCGCGCTCCATTCAGGGGCGGCGTCAGTCGCCGGTGATCGACGACGCCGAGGCGGACCGCCTGATCAAGGAGGCGATCGCCGAGGCCTCGAGAGAGGCGGAGAAGCGCCGTCGCGACGGGAGGCTCCATTGAGCCCGGAGCTCGAGAGGCTCGCCGTTTCGCTCCAGGCGACGCTCGACCCCGAGGCTGCCAAAAAGCTCGAGGCGTTCAGCGCGCTCGTCGCGCAGTGGAACGCGCGCATCGACCTGACGGCGGCGCGCTCCGCTGAGCAGCTCTGCGAGGTGCTCTTCGCCGACGCGCTGATGCTCGCGGACGAGGCGCTCGTGCCGCGCGGTGCGCGCGTGCTCGATGTGGGCTCTGGCGCGGGGGCTCCCGCGTTGCCGCTCGCGCTGTTGCGCCCCGACATCTCGCTGGTGCTGCTCGAGCCGCTCCAGAAGCGCGTCGCGTTTCTCCGCACGGCGGTGGGGACGCTCGCTGGCCTCGCCGGGCGCGTCGTCGTGCGCGAGGGCAAGCTCGACCCACGCGCGCCCGCGGTCGCCGGCGCGCCTTTCGACGTCGCGATGGCGCGGGCGACTTTCGCACCAGAGGTGTGGCTGCCGCTCGGGCTCGACCTCGCGAGCCGAGCGCTCGTCCTGACCGCCACCGAGGCGCCGCCCGTCCCGAACGACGGCACGCGTGTTCTCTGCGGGGTGCGCTACGTGCTCCCCCGCACGAGCGCTCCTCGCGTGATCACGGTCTACTGCGGCGCCTGAGCGCGCCGCACCGTTTCACGCGGC
>CAIUAC010001240.1 GCA_903896985.1 uncultured Sandaracinus sp. | reverse complement strand
GTGCGCCTCGGCGCGCTCGCGGGCCCGCTGATCGCCGAGGCGCTGCTCGACGGCACGCCGAGCGGCGCGATCGTCGGGAGCCTCTTCCCCGAGGTCGGCGCGGCGGTGCGCACCGCGATCGCGGGTGAGTCGCTCCGCATCTACTCGACCGACGACGTCGTCGGCGTCGAGGTCGCGTCCGCGCTCGTCGGCATGATCGCCCTCGCGGCCGGCTTCGCGCTCGGCATCGGCATCGGACCGAGCGCGCTCGCGGTGCTCGGCACGCGCGGCATCGCGGAGGCGCAGCGCGTCGGCACAAAGCTCGGCGCGCGCGAGAAGACCTTCGTCGGGCTCGCAGGCTTCGGCGATCTGCTCGCCGCGGTCGGCGGCGACGAGCGCCCCGAGATCAAGCTCGGGCGCGCGCTCGCGCAGGGCGCGTCCCTCGAAGAAGCTGGGCGCGTCGCCGGCGCGTACATCGAGGGCGTCTCCATCGCGCGGCGGGTCGCGGCCTTCGCCCTGCACGCGAACGTCGACGCGCCGATCGCGGAGACGACCGCCGCGGTGCTCGACGGCAAGCTCACGCCGCGCGAGGCCGTGATGTCGCTGATGGCGCGACAGGTGATGACCGAATGAGCGTCGTCTGGACGTTTCCGACGCGCATCCTCTTCGGCGAGGGCGTCGTCGAGGAGATCGGCCGCGAGGCCGCGCACCTCGGCGCGCGTCACGCGCTCATCGTGACGTGCGCGGGAGTCGCAGACGCCGGGCTCGCCTCCCTCGTCGGCCAAGCGCTCGACATGGCGGGCGTCGCCTACTCGGTGTTCGACAGCGTGACGACGAACCCGACCTCCACCCAGGTCGACCGCGCGAGCGAGGCCTTTCGCGGCGCGCACGCGGACCTCGTCGTCGCGGTCGGCGGCGGCGCAGCGATCGACGTCGCGAAGCTCCTGCGCGTGCGCGCCACGCAGGAGGTCGCGCTCGCAGACCTCGCGGGCGACGGCGCGGCGCGCATCACCGGACCGCTGCCGCCTCTGATCGCGGTGCCGACCACCTCGGGCACGGGCTCCGAGGTCAGCCGCATCGCGACGGTCACGATCGAGCGCGACCACGTCCGCCGCCGCATCGTCGTCTCCTCACCGACGCTCTTGCCGAACGTCGCGGTGCTCGATCCGCGGCTGACGCTCGGGCTCTCTCCCGAGCTCACCGCGACCACGGGCTTCGAGGCGCTCGCGCACTGCATCGAGGCGTTCTGCTCGCCGGCGCTTCATCCGATGGCGGACGCCGTCGCGCTCGAGGGCATCGAGATCGTCGCGCGCAACCTCGAGCGTGCGGTGCGCGAGCCCCGCGATCTCGCCGCGCGCTCCGCGATGATGGAGGCGTCGATGATGGGCGGAGTCGCCGCGCAGAAGGGCCTCGGCGCGGCGCACGCGCTCGCGCTCGCCCTCGGGAGCGAGCAGAAGCTGCACCACGGGCTCGCGTGCGCGCTCTGCCTCCCCGCCGTGCTCGACTTCAACCGCAGCGCCAACGCGCTCAAGACCGCGCGCGTCGGCCGCATCCTCGGGGCCCGCGGCGACGACGTCGAGACGCTCGCCTTCGAGGCGTCCGGCGCGGTCCGCGCGCTGCGCAAACACCTGCACTTGCCGGCGGGGCTCGCCGAGGCGGGCGTCACGGACGATGAGCTCCCGCGCATCGCCGCCGTCGCCGCAGCCGACCCCGCGCACCTCGGCAATCCGCGCCCCTGCGACGCCGACGATCTGCTCTCGCTGCTCCGCGCGTCGATGTAAGCGCGCGCGGTGATCGCGCGACGCTACGCCGTCACATCCTCTTCGACGCTGCGCGGCTGCCGTCCCTCGGGCGGCGGCGCGAGGCGTCCTGCCTCGTATGCGTCGAGGATCGCCATGCTGCCCTCGAGCGTGTCGCAGTAGAGGAGATGCCGCCGGAGCGCGCCCGCGCCGGGCAGCCCGCTCAGATACCCGGACAGATACCGCCGCGTAGAGCGCACGCCGTGCGTCTCGCCGCGCTCCTCGGCGGCGACGGTCAGGTGCTCGCGGCAGAGCCCGAGGCGCTCGGCGGGCGTCGGCGGCGCGAGCAGCACGCCCGTGTCGAGCAGCGAGCGCACCTCGCGGAAGATCCACGGATGGTCGATCGCGCGGCGCCCGATCATCACGCCCGCGCAGCCCGTCTCTCGGAGCGCCCGCTCGGCGAGCTCCGCGCTGTTGACGTCGCCGTTGACGATCACCGGCATCGACACGACCGCGCGCGCCCGCGCCGCCCAGCTCCAGTCCGCCTCGCCTTTGTGCCCCATCTCCGCCGTGCGGCAGTGCAGCGTCAGGGCGCTCACGCCGACGTCCTCGAAGCGCCGCGCGAGGTCCACGATCGGCATCTCCGTCTCCGTGCCCCAGCCGACGCGCGTCTTCACGGTCACCGGCAGCGACACCGCCTTGACGACCCGCGCGGCCATCTCGACCATCGCGTCCGGCTCCCGCAGCCAGCCCGCGCCCGCGCCACGCCGCGCGATCTTCGGTACCCAGCAGCCGCAGTTGATGTCGACGTACGCCGGGCCCGCCGACTCGGCGACGCACGCCGCCTCCACGAGCCGCTCTGCGTCCGAGCCGTAGATCTGGATCGCCGTCGGCTGATCCTCGGGCGCGAGCTGAATCTTCTTCGCCGCCTTTCGGCAGCCGCGCAGGAGCCCCTCGACGTTGACGAATTCCGTCACGCAGAGATCGGCTCCGCGCGCCCGGCAGAGCGCGCGAAACACGTGGTCTGTGACGTCCTCCATGGGCGCGAGGATCGAGGGGCGGTTCGCGAACAGCGTCTGAAAGCGGGCAGCGGCGGTGATACTCATGGAAGGTACGCGTGAAACTTTCCCCCACTCTCGTGTAAAAGGCGACTCGTGACTGAGGAAAAGCGCTCCAACCTCCCCTGGATCCTCGCCGGCTGCGGCGTGCTCCTGCTGCTCAGCTGCTTTCTCTCCACCGCCGCGGCGGGGGGCTTCCTCTACTTCAAGCAGAAGCAGGAGCAGGAGGCGCGAGCGCAAGCGGCGCAGCGCGAGTTCGTCGAACAAGAGCGCCTCGCTCAGGCACCGCAACCGGGCGGAGACGGCCCCTCCCTGCCCGGCTACGTCGGGACGCCGAGCGTCACCGTGTTCGCGACGGTGACCAGCGTCGGCGGCACGCCCCTCGGCGTGCGCAACGGCACGCCCTGCATCTTCCAGGTCGAGTACCCCGTGCGCAGCGGCGGCTCTGGGGACCGTTGGTGCCACACGATCGCGCGCTGCGGCGGCGTCACGCTCTACGGCGGCGCGAGCAACGGCTTCTTCCCCTGCACGTTCTCGCAGTCCCCGGCCACCGTGCGCGGCACCGACGCAGAGACGACCTCGGGCGACCAAGACGGCTCCTTCACGATCGACACGGACGCCCGAACGCTCCACATCCAAGACGACGCGACCGGCGAGCACGGCGCGTTCACGGTCGACGCCGCGATCACGCGCGCAATGTGACCGAGCCCCACCCGATCGCGCTCGAGCTTCGGGAGCTCGCGCGCCTGTCTCTGCCGATCGCGGGCGCGAGCTTCGGCAACATCCTGCTGTCGGTCGCCGACACGATCATCGTCGGTCGCGCGGGCGAGAC
>CAIUAC010001239.1 GCA_903896985.1 uncultured Sandaracinus sp. | reverse complement strand
TGAACTGATTGGCGACCGAGAGCCCGTAGATGAAGCCGGCACACGCTGCGCCGAGGTCGAAACCAGGGCAGTCCGGGCGCGCGCCAATCTTCCGCTGCACGAACATCGCCGTCGACGGCAGCGGCATATCCGGCGTGACGGTGCAGATGATGATCAGGTCGAGGTCGGTGGCTTGCAGCCCCGCGGCGGCCAGCGCTTGGCGCGCGGCGGCGGCGGCCATATCGCTCGTGAACTCACCGTCGGCCGCAACCCGACGCTCGCGGATGCCGGTGCGCGCGAGGATCCACGCGTCCGAGGTGTCGACGAGCTGCTCGAGATCGTGGTTGGTTCGAACTCGCTCCGGCACGTATTTGCCGGTGCCTGCGATGCGCGCGCGCGGGTTCGCTTTCAAACGAGGCGCTTCGCAGCCTCGAGTGCCCACTCGAGGTACGCCCCGGGCGCCAAGCCCATGCGGAGAACGAAATAGGCAGAGAGGATCAGCGCGATGACGACGTACCCCGACTTCATCGGGACGGCGATCGTCTGCCCCTCCTTGGGCTCCTTCATGAACATGAAGACGACGACCCGGAGGTAGTAGTAGGCGCCAATCACCGAGGAAAGCACGCCGAGGACGGCGAGCCACACCATGCCGCCCCCCGCCTGCACTGCCACGCTGAACACATAGTACTTCGCGAAGAAGCCCGCGGTCGGCGGGAAGCCCATCAGCGAGAGCATGCCGAGGATGAACGGCAACGCGACGAGCGGGTTGCGCCGCCCGATGCCGGCGAGGTCGTCGTAGCTCACGGCCTCACGGCCACGGCTGCCGATCAGGATGAGGGAGCCGAACGCGAGCGCGTTCGAGACGGTGTACGCCGCGAGGTAGAAGAGGACCGCGGTGACCGCGCTCTCGCCCTGCGAGGGCAGCGCGACGAACGCGACGAGGATGTAGCCGGCGTGCGCGATCGACGAGTACGCGAGCATGCGCTTGACGCTCGTCTGCACGGCGGCGGCGAGGTTGCCGACGACCATGGTCAGCGCCGCGAGCGCCGCGAACACCGCGGGCCAGCCCGTCGACACGCTCGCCGTGAGCGGGTCGGAGAACGCCACGACGAGCACGCGCAGCAGCACGGCGAAGGCCGCGGTTTTGACCGCGACGCTCATGAACGCCGTCACCGGCGTGATCGCGCCCTCGTAGGCGTCAGGCGTCCACTGGTGGAACGGCACCGCGCTCACCTTGAAGGCGAGCCCAACGAGCAGGAGCAGCAGCCCGATCACCGTGAGGCGCGTGTCCGCGTGCCCCGACTTGACCGCCGCACCGATGCCCGCGAGGTCCGTGTGCCCGGTCGCGCCGTAGAGCAGCGCCGCACCGAAGAGCAGGATGGCCGCCGCGAACGAGCCGAGCAGGAAGTACTTGAGCGCGCCCTCCGCCGAGCGGGGGCTCGTCCGCCTGAACGCGACGAGCGAGTAGACGCCGAGCGACATCGTCTCGAGGCCGATGAAGACGGTCAGCATATCCGTCGAGCGCGCGAGGACGATCGCGCCAAACGCGCTGAACAGCACGAGCGGGTAGAACTCGCCGCGCTCCATCTCGTGTTCGCGCAGATAGCCGCCCGCGAGCAACACCGCGAAGGCCGTGCCGCCGCAGATCACCACGTCGAAGAAGAGCGCGACGCGGTCAGTCGCGAGGTACGAGGTGATCCACTCCGGCCCGCGCGTCGAGCCCTTCATCCAGAGCGCCACGGAGAGGCCTGCGGCCGCGACCAGCACGACCGTCGTCAGCGTCGCAAGCTCCGCGCGCTGCGCGTTGGGGCCCTTCGGCGCAAACGCGTCGACGAGCATGATCGCCAGCCCGCCAGCGACTAGGCAGAGCAGCGGAGCGAGATAGAGCATGTCGGCGGCCGTCACTGCGCACCTCCGGGAGCGACCACGCGAATGTCGGCTTGTGCAGCCTCTGCTCCGGCACCCGCCGGCGCGGCCCCGAGCCGAGCCTCCTCGAGGTCGACGGTCGCGTTACGCTTCTGCACATAGCCCTCGATGAAGGCGTTCACGGTCGGCTCCATCCGCGACAGGAACATGCTCGGATAGAGCCCAATCCAGAAGATCAGCACCACGAGCGGGGCGAGCGCGTAGACCTCGCGGCGCGTGAGATCCGGCAGGCCGCGATTCTCGGCCTTGTCGAGCGGGCCCCAGAACATCTTGAGCACCGCGTGCAGCATGTAGACGGCAGCGAGCACGACGCCCGTCGCCGCGAACGCGGTGAACACGCGGGCGAAGGGCAGCACCTCGCTCGAGAACGCGCCGCTCAGGATCATGAACTCGCCGACGAAGCCGTTGGTCCCCGGGAGGCCCACCGAGCTCATGGTGACGATGATGAAGATGACCGCGTAGAACGGCATCACCTTCGCGAGACCGCCGAAGGCGTCGAGCTCGCGCGTGTGTCGGCGCTCGTAGATGATGCCGACGAGAAGGAACAACGCGCCGGTGGACACGCCATGCGAGACCATCTGCAGGATGGCGCCCGAGATTCCCTGCGTCGTCAGGGAGAAGAGCCCGAGCATCACGAAGCCGAGGTGGGCCACGGAGCTGTAGGCGACGAGCTTCTTGACGTCCTTTTGCACCCAGGCGCAGTAGGAGCCGTAGACGATGCCGATGACGGCGAGGACCGCGAGGGTCGGCCCGAGGAAGTGACTCGCCACCGGGAAGAGGGGCATGGCGAAGCGCAGAAAGCCGTACGTGCCCATCTTCAGCAGCACCGCCGCGAGGATCACGGAGCCGCCCGTCGGCGCCTGCACGTGCGCGTCGGGCAACCACGTGTGGAACGGGAACATCGGCACCTTCACCGCGAACGCGAGGGCGAACGCCGCGAAGCAGAAGTACTGAGCCTTCGCTGGCAGCTGTACACGCCCGAGCTCGCCGAGGTCGAAGCTGTAGTGTCCCGAGAGGTGCTGGTACTGCGAGACGAGATAGAGCAGCGCGACGAGCATCAGCACCGAGCCGACCATCGTGAAGATGAAGAACTTCACGGCGGCGTAGACGCGGTCCTTGCCGCCCCAGATGCCGATGATCAGGTACATCGGCACCAGCATCAGCTCCCAGAACACATAGAACAGGAAGAGATCGAGCGAGACGAACGCGCCGATCATCCCGCACTCGAGCAGCAGGAACGCGATCGCGAACTCTTTGATCTTGGTGTCGACGGACTGCCACGAGCTAAAGAGCGCGATCGGCGTCATCGCCGTCGTCAAGAGCACCAGCCAGAGCGAGATGCCGTCGACCCCGACCTTGTACTGGATGCCGAGGCTCTCGACCCAGGAGTGGGCCTCGACGAACTTGTAGCTTGCGCTCGACCAGTCCACGGCATCGACGTGCCGGTCGAACAGCAGGCGGAGGCTGAGCAAGAACTCGACGAGCATCACGCCCACCGAGAACCCGCGCAGCGTGCGCAGATACTGGCGAGGCGTGAACATCACGACGAGCGCCGCGAGCAGCGGCAGGAACAGCAGCACCGAGAGCAGATGGCGGCTCATTGCGCACCTCGCACGGCGTTCGGAGCGGGCTCGTCGGCGGGGCGGTCCGGCCTCACGACCACGTCGACCGATTCGCGCACGGTGTAACCGAAGGCGTTGCGCACTTCGACGGTCCCGCGGACGACCGCAGCGGCGCGCACGAGCGCATTGCCAACCTGAGCGATCTCGCCCGGGCGAAGGTGCGTCTCCTGCGTGACGTCAGCGCCGCGGACGCGCACGCGCGCGCCGTTGGGTCGGAGCGCAAGCTCTCCCGGGTCGAGCGCGACGACGTGCACGCCGCGCGAAGTCTCGACGAGCGCGGTGTGGGCGCCGGCCTCGAAGGTCACCTCGGTCCCATCGGCGAGCTTCACGTGCCCGTCGACGCCATCCTCGTTCGCGACGAGACCGACCTTGGTCCGCTGCTCGTCGTTGGTGGCGCGCGCCCGAGCGATGTCGATCGCGCTCTCGCCCCCGACAATCCGCTCGAGGAGGCCGTGCGCTTGCTCGAGCGTCGCCGAGTGCGCCTCGCCTCCGCGCGGGGCGTACGGCAGGAAGATGTCGCGCACGGGAAGGCTCCAGCTCATGCCTGGCAGGGTGTCGTCCGACGTGCCCGGCGTTCCGGGCGGCGCGTTGGCGGCAGGGGGCGCGACGGCTTGCCACTCGGGGCCGAGATCTGCGGCCGCGAACGCGAGCACATGCCCGCCCTCGAGGAGCTGCTCGCGCTCGCGGGTGCCTGGGCGCATCGTCGCCACGACGATCGCGCCGCCGACGAAGTCCTTCGGCTCGTAGCTGCCTTCGATCGTTCGCTCCGTAGACCACTCGGTCTCGAACTCGCCGTCCGAGTTCACGTCGAAGCGGTACTCGTAGCCGAGCCCCGCCGCCGCCTGCAGCTTCACCTGCGTGCCGCGCACTGCGTACTCGAGGCCGGTGTGGGGCACGAGATACCACCACGCCACCCCGGCGAGACCGACGACCATGAACGCGCTGTAGGTGTAGACGACGCCGGTCTGCGCGCGGGTGACGACCCAGCCGCCGAGGAGCGTGAGCGAGGACGTCGCCTTGGCGATCAGCCCATCGACGAGCAGCTTGTCGAAGTTCGCGGCGAAGCGAGCCAGCCAAGCCATCGGGCGGAGCAGCGCCGCGCCGTAGAATTCGTCGACGCGCCACTTGTCCATGAGCAGCGCGTGCAGGCGCGGCACGGACGCCGCGATGCGCGCTGGCGTGGTGCCGTTTTCCTTGATGTACCAGAGGTACGCGAGGCCGATGCCGCCGAGGCCAGCGAGGGTACCGACGCCCATCGCGGTGCCGCCGATGGCGAGCGAGACATGCGCGCCTTCCGTGACCGGGAGCGCGGCGAGCGACGGCTCGAGCCAATGCTCCCAGACGTTCGGGAGGCCGAGCCAGTGCGGGAGGCCGAGGAAGCCGACCGTGACCGCGCCGAACGCGAGCACGACGAGCGGGAGGGTCATCGCCCAGGGCGACTCGTGCGGATCCGCGTGCGCGTGAGCGTGCGCGTCGTCGCCGTGCGCGTCGTGCCCGTCGCCGTGCTTCGGTCCGCCACGGAACTCACCCTCGAACGCGAGGATGTAGAGGCGGAACATATAGAACGCGGTCATGAACGCCGCGATGGCGAGCATCGCGAAGACGACCCAGCCGACCCAGCTCGGGTACGCCGCCCAGGGGCCGGTGCCCATGTAGGCCGCGCCGAGGAGGATGTCGTCCTTCGAGAAGAAGCCGCTCGTCAGCGGGAAGCCCGCGATCGCGAAGCAGCTCAGCAGGAACGTCCAGCGCGTGACCGGCATGAACTTCTTCATGCCGCCGAGCTCACGCAGGTCCGCGTCGCCGTGCGCGTGCACCGCGTGCATCACCGAGCCAGCGCCGAGGAACAAACAGGCCTTGAAGAAGGCGTGCGTGAAGACGTGGAAGAAGCCGCCGCCGAACGCGCCGACGCCGACGCCCGCGAACATGAAGCCGAGCTGACTCACGGTGGAGTACGCCAGGATCTTCTTCATCTGGTTCTGCACGAGCGCGATGGACGCCGCGAAGAGCGCCGTCGACGCGCCGACGATCGCGATGACCGCCATCGCCGTCGGAGACTGGAGGAACACGTTGGAGAGGCGCGCGACGAGGTAGATGCCCGCCGTCACCATCGTCGCCGCGTGGATGAGCGCCGAGACGGGCGTGGGGCCAGCCATCGCGTCAGGCAGCCAGACGTAGAGCGGAAGCTGCGCGCTCTTGCCGGAGCAGCCGAGGAACAGGAAGAGGCACGCGGCGGTCGCGGTCGTGAGCCACGCGATCGAGTGCGTCTGGTCGAGGCGCAGCGGGATGAGGAGGCTCGTCGCGTTGGCGTTGATGTCGGAGAACTCGAACGACATCGTCGTGCCGACGAGGAGCAACATCCCGATCAGCACACCGAAGTCACCGATGCGGTTGACGATGAACGCCTTCTTACCGGCAGCGGCGTAGGTCGGGTTCTCCCACCAGAAGCCGATCAGCAGGTAGGAACAGAGGCCGACGCCCTCCCAGCCGACGAACATGAGCGGCATGTTCGAGGCGAGGACGAGGATGAGCATGCTCGCCGTGAAGAGGTTCAGGTACGTGAAGAAGCGCGCGTACGAGGGGTCGTCCTCCATGTACGAGCTGGCGTAGAGGTGGATGAGCAGGCCGATGCCCGTCACCACCAGCGTCATCACGCCGCTCAGATGATCCATCAGGAGCGCCACGCGCACCGGGATCACCGCGTCGCCGACGCGGACGCTGAACCAGTCGTAGACGACGTTGACGATCTTGTTCGTCCCCTCGGCGCCCTCTCCGTGCCCCGAGAGCATCACGAGCTTCACGAAGCACGCGAGCGCGAGCAGGAAGGAGCCGGCGACCGAGCCGACCGCGATGGCGCGCACGAGGGAGCGCGACGCCCAGCGTCCGCTGATGCCGTTGACGAGGGCCCCGAAGAGCGGGAGCAGCACGATCCAGATCAGCGCGCGACCGAAGTCCCAGCCGAAGGCGAGGTCCATGTTTTGATCAAACACTGTCAGTCTCTCTCAGTGCTTCAGCAGGTCGACCGAATCGCTCTGAACCGACTTCTTCAGGCGAAAGACGCTGATGACGATCGCGAGGCCGACGGCGGCGCCGGCTGCTGCGATGGCGATGTTGAAGAACGCGAAGACCTGCCCCGCGTGGTTGCCCGGCATCCATCGATTGATGGCGATGAGCGTGAGGTTCACGGCGTTGAGCATCAGCTCGATGCTCATCAGCTGGATGAGCAGGTTGCGCCGCACGAGGAAGCCGACCGCGCCGATCCCGAAGAGGAGCGACGCGAGACCGATGAAGTGTCCGAGACCGAGTTCCATCAGTTCCGTGCCTTCACTTCTCGCCCGCTTGCGCGAGCTTCTTGGCCTTGAGTGCTTCGCGGTCCTCGGACGAGTGCCCGCGGGCCACCGCCATCGCGCCCAACACCGCGACGAGGAGGAGCACCGACACGAGCTCGAAGGGCAGCGCCGCCGAGCCGTAGAGCACGCCGCCGAGCGCCTCGACGCCGCCGAACTGCCCGCACTCCGCGCCTGCGCCCGGAGGACAAGCGGTGACGCCCGGGAGCATCGGAGGCGCGAACGAGATCAGCGCGAACGAGATGGCGCCCATGACGAGCGCCATCAGCCCACCCGCGGCGGCTCGAATCAGGAGCCCGCGCTGGTCAGCGCTGCGATCGGGCGTCGGCCCGAGCACCATGATCACGAAGAGGAAGAGCACGACGACCGCGCCCGCGTAGACGATCAGCTGCATCGCCGCGAGCAGCTGCGCGTGCAGCACGAGGAAGAGCCCCGCCAGCGAGATGATGTGGAACAGCAGCGCGACGGACGCGCGGATCGCGCTCCGCATCGCCACGGTCCCCACCGCGGTCAGCACGGCGAGGAACGCCGCGAACCAGAAAACGTATGCGCCGGCTCCGCTCACGCTGCCCTCCCGCCAAGTAGAGGTACGACCGCTTGATCGAGGCGCCCGTTCTTGACGCCGCCTTCGCGCGCCGCCGCGAGGAACTCGCCACGGAACTTCCGGACGAAGGCGAGCATCGGCATCGCCGTACCGTCGGCCAGCGCGCAGATCGTGTTGCCCATCATGTTGTTCGAGACGTCGACGAGGAGCTCCACGTCGGCTTCCGTCGCGTGACCGTCCGCGATGCGATCGCAGATCTCGGCGAGCCAGCCGGTGCCCTCACGACAAGGGGTGCACTGGCCGCAGGACTCGTGATGGTAGAAGCGCATCAGGTTGCGCGCGGCTTCCACCATGTTGACCGACGAGTCCATCACGATGGCGCAGCAGGTGCCGAGCATCGTGCCGAGGTTGCGCATCGTGTCGACGCCCATCGGGACGTCGAGGTGCGACTTGCCATGCCAAGCGTGGAGCGGGTGCGCGGCGTCGGGGGCGTGGACGAGGTCGTCGGGGCGCAGCACCGGAGTCGACGAGCCGCCGGGGATGACGCCCTTGAGCGGACGGCTCGCGTCGAGCATCCCGCCACAGAGATCGATCATCTCGCGGAGGGTGAGGCCGACGGGCCCCTCGAAGACGTGCGGGTTCTTGACGTGACCGGACACGCCGTAGAGGCGAGTGCCGCCGTCGTTCGGCAGGCGCGAGAGCGCAGACCAAGCGGCGCCGCCGAGCTTCAGGATGTCGGGCACCGAGGCGATCGTCTCGACGTTGTTGACGATCGTCGGCATGCCGAAGGCACCCGAGACGGCAGGGAACGGGGGCTTGAGGCGCGGCTCGCCGCGATAGCCCTCGAGCGAGTTGAGGAGCGAGGTCTCCTCGCCGCAGATGTACGCGCCGCCGCCCGGATGGACGTGGATGTCCATCGCGTGGTCGATGCCGAACGGGCGCTTGCCGAGCACGCCCTTCGCGCGGAGATCGCGAATCCCCTGCTCGAGACGCTTGATCGAGGTGACGAGCTCGCCGCGGACGTAGATGTACGTCGTGTGGGCGCCGATCGCGCGCATGGCGATGATGCATCCCTCGAGCAGGCGATGCGGGTCCTTCTCCATGATCGTGCGGTCTTTGAACGTGCCCGGCTCGCCCTCATCGGCGTTGATGACGAGGTACACCGGCTTGTTGGGGTCGGGAGGCGGAAGGAAGCCCCACTTCACGCCGGCGGGGAAGCCCGCGCCGCCGCGTCCGCGGATGTTGGCGGCCTTCACCTCGGCCTTGATCGCGTCCGGCTGCATACCGGTCAGGACCTTGCGCGCCGTGGCGTAAGCGCCCGCCTTCTCGGCGACGGCATAGGTGAAACTGTCCGCGAGGGCGTAGCGGTCGGTGAGCAAGCACGTCGTGTCGATGGTGGACATGGCGGTCACTCCTTCGCCGCAGCGGCGTGCGACGCAGCCGGGGCTGCTTGGGTGGGAGTCTTGGCCGCGACGGCGTCGATGATGCGATCGACCTCGGCGAGGGTGAGGTTCTCGTAGAGCTCGTCGTTGAGCTGGAGCATCGGCGCTTGGCCGCAGCCCGCGAGACACTCCGCCTTGCGCAGCGAGAACTTGCCGTCGGCGCTCGTCTCGCCGGCGTGGCAGCCCAGGCGCTTCTCGAGGTGCTCCTGGATGGTCTTGCCGCCGCGGATCTCACAGGAGAGCGTGCGGCAGACCCACACGACGTTCGGCGCCACGGGGCGCTGATGGAACATCGTGTAGAAAGTGACGACGCCCTTCACCTGTGCGGTGGAGAGACCGAGACGCGTTGCCACGTACTCGATGACGTCGTCGCTGACCCAACCGTTCTGCTCTTGGCAGAGGTGGAGCAGCGGAATACACACGGCCCGCTTGGTCGGGTAGCGTGTGAAGAGTTCGTCGGCGTGTTTGTCGCGTTCGGGTGTGAGCTGGAACGGCATGGCGGGGTGCCCGCGTCACGCACGCTCGAACCCGCGGAACGCTGAATTGCAGCGTATTCCGCGCGTGGAGCGGGGCGGGCGGCGGGACGCTAGGCTGCGCCCCGTCCGATGTCAAGCGCGAACGGGGGAGCGCGCGGGGCGGTCGACCGGCGTCGAAAAGCCGGACCCGCCGGGCGCCTCGTGGACGCTGCGGGGCACGACGAACGCCGCTACCGAGGTGTTTTCCTCGCTGGTCTGAATCGCCCTTCCCTCGAGATGTCTTCTCCGCTACGTTGCGGCCCGTTCGTCCGCGGAGGGGGAATCTCTGCACCTGATGTGGACGCGCGAACGTGCCGTAGCGGCGTGGCGTGAACGCTCAC
>CAIUAC010001238.1 GCA_903896985.1 uncultured Sandaracinus sp. | reverse complement strand
TTCGAGGTGCTGCAGTACCGCCTCGAGCACGAGTACGGCGCGAAGATCTCGCTCGAGCCGCTCGGCGTCTCCCTCGCGCGCTGGGTCGCGCGGAGCGACGGCGGACCGACGCCGAGCAGCAACGAGCTAGAAGACGCGCGCGTCTCGATCGGCGTGCTCGACGTCGACGGGCGCGCCGTCGCGCTCTTGCGTGATGAGTACGAGCTGCGCCGCATCGTGCGCGACAACGCCTCGTGGACCTTCGAGTCGACCGCGCCGATGCTGGCGGGCGACTACGTGAAGGCGTAGGGGCGGGTTTCAAACCCGCCCCCACTTGTCGTCGCGAGGTCAGGGCAGGTCTGAGACCTGCCCCTACCCGCCGCGGTGCTTCTCCCACTCCTCGACGAACTCCCAGTCGGCGACGAGGTGCTTCTTCAAGAGCACGCTGAGGAGCGCGGCGAACATCGACTCCCAGGTCGCGTTGCCGAGCACGTCGCTCACGTCCGCGCCGCCTGACTTCGCGCGCAGCGCGGCGACGAGGTCCACCGCCGTCAGCGCGTGCGCCTCGCCGTCGTGCGCCGCTTCGACCGCCGACTCGACGACGCGCCGCTGCCCGGGCGCCGGCAGGGACACCGAGGTGCCGTCGAGGAGCGTGATGGAGATCATGCGCGGCCCCTTCGGTCCGCGCGGCTTCGCGGGCATGGGCGCAGGCGCGGGTGCCGACTCGCGCTCGGGTGCCGGCGAGGAGGCCGGCGCGGGCGCAGGCGCGGAGTCGCGCGCAGGAGCGGGCTCGAGACCGGGCGACGACTCGCGCGCAGGCGCGGGCGGGAGGCCGGGCGACGACTCGCGCGCAGGCGCAGGCGGGAGACCTGGCGACGACTCGCGCGCAGGCGCGGGCGATGCGGGTTGCGGAGCCGCCGCAGCGGGGACCGGCGCGGGGGCGGGGATCTTCGGCGCGACGTAGCCGGCCATCGGAGGCGGGGCGATCGACTTGCCGCCGCCGTAGTACACGCGGATCGCGTTGCGGATGTCGCTCGGCGCCGCGACCATCGGCTTGACCGGCAGCGCGGAGACCATCGCGACGGCGTTGATCGCCTCCTCGTTGGTCGGGTCGTCCATCGCGATGAAGAGCGTGTCGCCCGAGCGCCGCACGGCGCGCACGTATACGGGCACGAGGCACCAGCGCTCGGCGAGGTCGCGCGGCACGTAGTTGAGCAGCGCCCGCGTGAAGTCGACGTGATAGAGCGAGACCCACGGCACGCTCAGCTGGTTCGAGAGCGTCTGCGTCAGCTGGTTCTCGGTGACGAAGCCCTGGCTGACGAGGATCTCGCCGAGGCGCTTGCCGAGCTGCTTCTGGAGCGCGAGCGCTTGCTCGAGCTTCTCCGCGGTCAGCATGCCGGACTGAACGAGCATGTCGCCGATGCGGATTCGCGGTGTCATGGGGTCCCTCTGCGGATGTCGTCGTCCGAGCCGCGATGTTCGCTCATCTCGAGCGCGGCGTCTCCCTCGCCCTCGCCTGCGCGCGCGGCGCGTCGGGCCAAGCGCGCCGCTGCCGCCGCCGCCTCGCGGCGCCTGCCGACGACGTAGAGCAGCCAAGCGCACCCGGCCGCGACGAGCGCGAACGCGCAGCACCCGCTGTAGAGCAGAAAATAGAGGCTGCCTGCGCCCACGCGCCGCGTGTAGCACGCGCTCACTGCGCAGGGCACGCGAGCCACGCGCGGCGCCGCGACCGCAGCGGCTACTTCGGCGCCTTGAGCTGCAGCTCGACGGAGGCGAGCTTCGCGGTCAGCAGCACGTTCTCTGGCTCGTGGCGCAGCGCGATCTGCAGGTTGAGCCGCGCGGTCTTCAGGTCCCCCGCCCGCAGCGCCTGGTCTGCCTTCGTCGCGAACGGGCGCGCGAGCGGCCCGACCGTCAGCGTGCCCGTGGTCGTGCTCACCGAGCGCTGCTGCTTGGCGGCGTGCTCGGCGTCGAAGCGCACCTTGCCCGCCGCGAGCTGCGCGTCGTAGTGCCGGCGCTGCGTCGGATCGAGCAGCACCCGATAGCCCTCGGCGCCGCGGCGATAGATCACCGCCGCGCGTTCGCGCTTCTCGGGCGACGCCGCCGCGTGCCGGTCGGGATGGAACTTCAGCGCGAAGACGTGGAACGCGCGGCGCACCTCGTCGGCGCTCGCCCCGTCGGCGACCACGAGCAGCGTGTAGTAGTCGAGCTCGTCGAGGGGGTCGCTCTCGCTCATCTCAGCGCCCGAGCTTCTTCGCCTGCCGCGCCTCAGCCTCTGCGATCGCCTGCTCGCCGAGCCCGCCGACGAGGTTGATGCGCACGACCTCTTCGCGCCCGGTCTCAAGGTCGCGCGCGCGCACGCCGAGCGTGCCGTCGGCGTCGAGCGCGAACGTCACGGCGATGCTGAGCGTGCCGCGCTCCGCGGCGCGCAGCCCGGTGAGCTCGATCGCGCCGAGCTCTTGGTTCTCGCTGAGCTTGCGCGACTCGCCCTGACAGATGCGGACGCGCACGTCGGTCTGACCGTCCTGCCCGGTCGAGAACACGCGCGTCTGCTCGACCGGGATCGCGGCGTTGCGCTTGATGACGTGCTCGCAGTAGCCGCCGACCGTCTCGACCCCGAGCGAGATGGGCGTGACGTCGAGCAGGAGCGGCGGCGGACGCGCGGGGAGCGGCGCTGCCGCGGGGGCGGGCGCTGCCATGCGCGCCTGGACTGGCGCGGGCTGCGGGCCGAGGGTCGGCGGCTCGAGCTGATCCGCGAGGGAGAAGTCCGGCGCCGCGGGCGCGGGCATGAACATCGGCGGCGCGGGAGGCGCGGACGCGCGCGGCGGCGCG
>CAIUAC010001237.1 GCA_903896985.1 uncultured Sandaracinus sp. | reverse complement strand
TCCTCAGACTTCTTCGCCAAGCAGCGCAGCACGATGCGATCGAGCTCTGCCGGCACGTCGACGTTGAGGCTCGACGGCGGGGGCGGCATCACGCGCGTCACCGCGACGACCGTCCTGAACAGCGTCTCGCGAACGAACGGGTTCTCGCCCGTCAGCAGCTCGTAGCGGATCACGCCGAGCGCGAAGAGCTCCGCGCGATGGTCGACCGAGCCGCCGAGCGCCCGCTCGGGCGCCATGTACGCGACGCCGCGCACGAGCGCGACGACCGCCAACGGGGCGGCGCATGGTACGGTAGCGCCGTGAGCGAGCCCGCCGCGCGCCAGCTGACGTACGCCGAGTACCGCGCGCTCGAAGAGGCGAGCGACGCAAAGCACGAGTTCGTCGATGGGGAGGCGCGCGCCGTGAGCGGCGGCACCCCGGAGCACGCTCGCCTGCAGGCGCGGATGACCACGCTGCTCTCGCTCGCGCTCGCGAACAAACCGTGTGAGCCCTTCTCGAGCGAGCTGCGCGTGCACATCGCGGCGACGAGACGCTCGGCCTATCCCGACGTCACCGTGATCTGCGCGCAGGTCGAGCACGCCGATGCGGACCCGCGCGCCGCGACCAACCCGACCGTGATCGTCGAGGTGCTCTCGCCCAACACGGAGGCCGACGGCCGCGGCGAAAAGTGGGCGCATTACCCGACGATTCCGTCCCTTCGACACTACGTGCTCGTCTCGCAACATCGCCCGCGCGTCGAGGTCTACACGCGCACCGACCTCGGCTGGCACTACGCCGAGGCGCTGCCCGGCAGCACCCTCACGCTGTCGGCGATCGATGCGGCCATCCCGCTCGACGAGCTTTACGCGAGCCGCCTCGGCGGCTGAGAAGTCCGAGGGCCGACTCGCGCGCTCGTCAGCGCTCGGGACCGAGCTCGAGCAGGCGCAGCTCCCACCGCGACGTCAAGGTCAGCCACGCGACGTAGCGCCCGTCGGGGGATGGCAACGGGAACCAGATCGACTCCCCCGACTCGGCTCGCAGGACGCGGACCGTGCCATCGGGTTTGACCAGATCGAGCTGATGCGCAGCGCCGGGCGTTCCGGGCATCGCTTCGGTGGCGTAGACGTCATCCCCATCCGGTGCAAATGCCGCCATCGTGAACACACGGTCGCGCGACACCGCGTGCGGCGTGATGCGGCCACTCGCGACGTCGAGGAACCTGAGCCCCCCGTCAGGCGCAGCGATGACGAGGCGCGAACCATCCGGAGACATGCCGACGAACCACGTCGCGCTGAGGCGCACGACGTCACGGCCAGCGTCGAGCGCGCTCCAGAGGATGCCGTCGCCATCGGACCGTCCCACGAGGCAGTGACTCCCGCGGGAGTCACACAAAAAGCCGGGGAATGCGCACGGCGACAAGGTCGCGTCGTTCGTGGCGGTGATGCCTGTCGGGCTCGCCGTGCCGCCGGTGACGAGCTTCACCGAGCAAACAGTGCCGACACGCCCCGCCACGAACGGTGCGGTGAAGGCATAGAAGCTCCCGTCCGAGCGAGGGATTGGATAGGCCTCGAAGTCGGGCGTGCCGAACACGGGCTCGACCTGCCCACTCGCCGGCACCCAACGGACGACGTCGCCGTGCCCCGTACGGCTCGTGGAGAAATAGAGCGCCGCGCTGTCGAGCGACCAGCGACCGAGGAGTTCGTCCGCCGAATCTTGCGTCACGCGAGCAGGAGTCCCGATGCGTCCGGGGCCCGTGATGGGCGCGACGATGACTGACGAGCGTGTCGTGGCGAAGTGAGCGAGCGCGCGCCTGCCATCGAGCGACGCGTAGAGGGCCTGGATCGAGGAGTGCTCACCGCGCGTGAGCTGCCGCGGGGAGCCCACCGGGCGCAGGTGCTCGACGTCGACGGGCTGAGCCCAGATCTCGAGCTCCATAGCCTCGCCAGGCGGGTCGGGCTGGGCCGAGTAGATCACCTCGTCTCGACCCCGCCAATAGAGGGCGCCGCCTCCCACCGTGCCGAGGAAGCGGCGACCCGAAACGAAGACGTGCGACTGTCGCCCGTCGACGCTGGCCGCCACGAAACACGCGCCTCCGCATTCTGGTGCATCGTCTACTGCGAGATACGTCAGCCAGCGGCCATCCGGGGAAACCAGCAGAGACATCCCGAACGACAGCTTCGGAGCGCTGGCGATGCGACGCGAGTTCCCGCCGTCGACGCCGAGCTGCCACAAGGACGGCTCACCGTCAGCGTCCTTGCGGGTGTAGTAGATCTTCCCGTCGAGTGACATCGCGGCGAAGGCCGTGGCGACATCCGCCGGCTCGCAGGAGAACGCCCCGACGATGGAGCGCCGGGCGTCGCGGACGGAGAAGGCCGTGAGCGTCGCGCGATGAGAGGCGCCGGCGCAGCCCGGCGCGATCAGCAGCATGCGATCGCCGTCGGCGTACCAGCTGACCAGGTGCTCGCCTTCCTCGACGGCCTGCGGAAAGACCTGCTCCGCGCCGCTCTCGAGGTCGGTGACCACGAGCCCGCGAGGCTCGAGCATCGCGTTTCGCCGGAAGTCGAGTGACGGGATGAACTCCTCGATGACGCTGCCGGCGGCGATTCGCCGGGAGCTCAGGACGCCGATGTTCGGCCTGCTCGAAACCCCGCCATCACCCTCGCCGATTCCCCCGCTGCGCGCGGCTCGCGGCGCCGCGGGAGTCTTCGCGACGAGCGTCCGCCAAGCGCCGAAGCCCGCGCCGCTCGCGAGGATCACGACCAACGCGCCCACGACGAAGGCCGCACGTCGACGTGGCGGTGCGGGCTGCGCGATCGCCGGCGTCGCGTTCGACACGGGCGGAGTGACGCTCGGAGTCGACAGCCCGAGCGGCGCATCGGCGCTCGCGACCGCCGCCATCCGCGGCAGCGTCGGCATCGACGTTCCGAGCTCCCAATCGCGCAGGTCCGCGAGCAGCGCATTCGCGTCC
>CAIUAC010001236.1 GCA_903896985.1 uncultured Sandaracinus sp. | reverse complement strand
CTCGTCGAGCACCACGAGCGACTCGGGCGCAGCGGCGATGAGCGCGCGCAGGTCGTCGTCCGCGAAGGTGTTGCCCGTCGGGTTGTTGGGCGTCGCGAGGAACACGATGCTCGGCCGATGCGTCGCGATGGCCGCGCACATCGCCGGCACATCGAGCGCGAAGCCCGGCCCGAGCGGCACCTCGACGGGCTCGAGCCCATGCGCGAGCGCGGTGATCCGATACATCACGAAGGTCGGCGTCGGATAGAGGATGACGGCGCGCGCGCGTCCCTCGCGCGGTCGCGCGAGCGCGGTGCAGAGGAGCGCGATGAGCTCGTCGGAGCCGCAGCCGATCACGAGCTCGTCCGGGTGCGCGCCGAGCCGCGCTGCGAGCGGCGTGCGCACGCTCATCGCGCGCGCGTCGGGGTAGCGGTGCATCGGCAGCGCCGCGAGCGACACCGCGACTCGCTCGCGCAGCGCCTGCGGGAGCGGCCAAGGGCTCTCGTTCGCGTCGAGCTTGATGGGCAGCGTGCCAGCGGGCGCAGCGTACGCGCGCAGTTGCGCGAGCTCAGGGCGCACGAGAGCGAGCAAAGGATGGGCGAGGGCGGGCGTCTGCGACGTGGTCACGACTCGGCAGAGTAGCGCAGCGAGCGCCAGACCTCGTACGCCCACGCCGGGTCGGTCTCGAGCTCGAAGCAGAGCGTCAGCACAGCCGCGTTCGCGGGCACCGCGGCGTACGCGCGCAGCTGCTGGAGCTCGACGCCCTTGTCGTGCCCGCGTCCGAGGGCGGCGATGCCGCGCACCTTGCCCGCGGTGAACGCCGACTTCTCGCCCTCGAGCTTCGGCAGCCCCGCGAGCGTCTCCTCGACCGTCGCCGTGCGGTCGGCGCCGTTCGCGTCCTTCATGCTGAACGACGTGAACCAGAGCGTGCGAGTGCCGTCCCAGGCGCACCAAGTGCCTTGCTCGTCCCACGTCTCGGCGAAGTCGCCGGGCACGACGAGCGACCAGCCGCCCGAGATCGTCAGGCGAATATCGCGCCGCCGGTAGCCGATGGCGGGCGCGGGCGGCGCGGTCTCGGCGCGCAGCTGTGCCCGCGTCGCGAGCAGCGACTCGACGCCGAGCAGCGCCAGCATCTCGGCCCACTCGCGCCACGGATACGCGCGCGACGGGTCCTCGGTGTAGGCCGCCTCGAGGAGCGCCGTCACCTCTTCGAGCGCCTCGCGCTCCTCGGCCGCCGCGGGCGTGCGCCAGCGGACGTCGGTCCACATGCGAACGAGCGCGCGACCGAGCAAATAGCCTGCACCCGCCCCCGGCTCCGCCCAGGGGAAGATGTCGAAGCCCGCGCGCCCATCGGCGCACGCCGCGTCGAGCCAAGCCGCGTCGCGCGGCCCGAGCGGCGTCGCGAAGAGCCCGTCGTGCGAGTACTCGCGCCCGACCGGCAGCGAGAGCGCGATGTCCTTGTGGCCCTCTTGCGCGAGCGCGCGAACGCGCAGCGCGAGCACCGCGAGCCAGCGCGCCATCGTGTCCTCGAGCGCGGCGCGGTCCGGCGTGGCGAAGTACCCCGTCACGTCGCCCGGCGTCCCGTCGGGATTCCGCGCGTCCCACGTGACCTCGAAGCGCGCGCCGAGCGCGTGCAGCACCTCGCAGACGTAGGCGTGATAGCCAGGCCCCGCCGTGCTGGTCACGGCCTGCGCGATCAGCCCGCCGTCGTCGCGCTCCGTGAGCAGCAGCTCCTCGGCGCCCGGATGAAACGACACGGCGAGGCAAGGGCGCCGGTCGTCGTCCACCGCGCGCATGGTCGCGCACAGCGTCGCCGGGTAGGTCTCGCGCACCCACGCGAGAATGTCCGCGATCAGATCCCTCGAGCGCGCCGCGCGCGTGCCGGTGACGTAGAGACGAATGGACGACATCGGGCGCGAGAGTGCGCGAGCGATTGCGCGTGCGCAAGGGCTGCGACGACGGCGCAACGCGCGGTGATATCGTCCCCGGCCATGTCCACCGTCGACGCGCAGACGCCGCTCGAGCGCGTCGCCGCTCGCCTCTCCGATGCAGCCGAGCGCTACGTTCCCGACGCGTTCGTGTTCGCGCTGATCGGCACGGTGCTCGTCGTGTTCGCCGGCATGGTCGCGACGCCGACTCCGCCGCTCGAGGTCGTCGAACTCTGGGGGAAGGGCTTCTGGGAGCTGCTCCCGTTCACGCTGCAGATGGCGCTGGTCGTCATCACCGGCTACGTGCTCGCGACCGCACCGCCGCTCTATCGGCTGATTCGCTCGCTCGCCAGCGTGCCGACGTCGGCCGCCGGTGCGGTCGCGTTCGTCGCGCTCTTCGCGATGTTGTCGTCCTGGCTGAATTGGGGCTTTTCCCTGATGTTCAGCGCGATGCTCGCGAAGGAGGTCGCGCGGCGCGTCCCCGCGGCGGACTATCGCGCGCTCGCCGCCGCGTCGTTCCTCGGCCTCGGGAGCATCTGGGCGCAGGGGTTGAGTGGCTCCGCCGCGCTGCAGATGGCGAGCCCGACGGCGATGACGCCCGCGATCCGGGAGATCGTCGCGCATCACGGCGTTGCCCCCGGTGGGCTCGTGCCGCTGTCCGAGACGATCTTTCTCTGGCAGAGCCTGGCGAGCGTCGTCGTCGAAGTCGCCGTCGTCACGCTCGTCGTGTGGCTCGCCGCGCCGCGCGGCGCGCGCGCGAAGAACGCCGAGGCGCTCGGCATCGCGCTCGGCGCGTCGGAGGGCAGCGAGCCTCTGCCGCCGCCGCGCAAGACGATCGGCGACTGGCTCGAGCACTCACCGCTCTTGTCCGTCGCGTTCGTCGCGCTCGCGGGCACCTACCTCGTCCGCTACTTCCTCAAGGCGCCGCAGGTGCTCGCCGCGATCAACCTCGACACGGTGAACCTCGCGTTCCTCACCGCCGGCGTCGCGCTGCACGGCACGCCCGCGCGCCTGATGCGCGCCGTGCGCGACGCGGTGCCCGCGACGTGGGGCATCGTGCTGCAGTTCCCGTTCTACGCCGGCATCGCCGCCGTCGTGTCCAAGACGCACCTCAACGAGGTCATCGCGGGCTGGTTCGTCGGCGTCTCGACGCGCCTCACGTTCCCCGCGCTGATCGCGGCGTACTCCGCGCTGCTCGGCGTCTTCGTGCCGAGCGGCGGCTCCAAGTGGGTCATCGAGGCGCCGTACGTCATGGAAGCGGCGCACACCCTGCGCGTGCACCTCGGCTGGACGGTCGCCTGCTACGACCTCGGTGAGGCGCTCGCGAACCTCGTGCAGCCCTTCTGGATGCTGCCCGTGCTCGGCCTCTTCAAGCTGCGCGCGCGGGACGTGATGGGCTTCACGTTCCTCGTCTTCCTCGTGCTCGCGCCGCTCGTCCTCGTGCTCGTCACGGTGTTCGGCGCGACGCTGCACTACCCGCGCTGACGCGCCGGAACGTCAGGCGAGCCCCTCGTCGAACGTCAGCGTGCCCGCGTCCGCATCGACCGTGACGCGCGCGCCGAGGGGCAATTCTAGGTTGTCGTCGACGTGCCCCGACGGCACGCCGCTCAGCACCGGCACGCCGAGGTCTGCGACGCACGACGCGAGCGCGTCGTCGATGGTCGTGCCGTCCTTGCCTGGCGCCGCGTCGGTGAACGCGCCCAGCACGACCGCGGCGACTCGCGAGAACACGCCTGCCTGCCGTAGCTGCGTGAGCATCCGGTCGACGCGATAGGGCCGCTCGCCGGTGTCCTCGAGGAAGAGCACGGCGCCGTCGACGGGCGGGAAGTACGGCGTGCCGAGCAGCGACACGAGCACCGCGAGGTTGCCCCCCGCGAGCGGCCCCGACGTCGTCGCGCGCGACGCCGAGATTGTTCGCAAACCGCGAACAATCTCAGGCGGCGAGCCTTCAGCCGCCTCGACCCAGCGCCCGAGCAGCGCGTCGCTCGTCGAGCGCGCGCCGAGCCCGCAGACCATCGTCG
>CAIUAC010001235.1 GCA_903896985.1 uncultured Sandaracinus sp. | reverse complement strand
GTGATCACGTCGCGGGCACAGCTCGCATGACCACGCCCGTGCCCGTGCACCGCGTAGTCGATGCGCGCCATCAGGGGAGGCCCCAGCGCGAGCTGTTCTTGCGCACCTGGTACTTGGTCAGGTGGTACCGAGCGTCGTTGAGGAACTTCAAGAACGGGCGCTGCGTGCGCATCGTCGGATGCCACTGATGCAGCATGCTCGTCTGCTCCTCGACCCACACCTGCGCGAGCCCGAAGCGCAGCGCGCGGCGCGTCATATCGCCGTCCTCTGCGCCCCAGAACACGAACTTCTCGTCGTAGCCGCGGACGTCGAAGTAGAACGAGCGCTTGGCCATCTGACACGCGCCCGTGCCGAGCCGCGGGCGGAAGCTCGCGCGCTCGAGGAGCGACGCGAAGTCGGGCTCTTCCCAGCGCTGCTCGCGCACGCCCTCGGGCAGATCGCGGCACTTGCAGAGGACCATCGCGTGCCCCGCTGCGCGCTCCTGCGCGGCGAGCAGCGTCGAGAGGAAAGTCGGCGCGAAGATCATGTCCGCGTCGGTGCAGAACACGTACTCACCGCGCGCCGCGCGGATGCCGAGGTTGAGCGCGCGGGCGCGGTTCCAGAGGGTGCGCGTCGGCGTGTGCACGACGCGGGCGCCGTGCTCGTCGGCGAGCACGCGGAGCGCGGCGAGGTGCTCGGCGTCGCTGCCGTAGTCGCTGAAGACGATCTCGAAGCGCTCGGCGGGGGCGTCCTGCCAGCGCAGCGAGCGCAGGCAGTTGCCGACGCGGTCGCCGCCTCGGTTGCGGATCGGGATGACGACGGTGAGCACGGGTTCGGGCATCGGCGGGCGGCGGCAACCATGGCGTGCGTGCGCGCGCGCGGCAACGACGGGCCCACCACCGCGCTAGACGTTCCGCGAGCGAAGGTTCACGGTACGGCCACCTGGAGGCCCTCGTGTCATCGTTTCTTCCCTATGGGCGGCAGCTGATCGAGGACGACGACGTCGCCGCGGTCGCCGCCGCGCTCCGCTCCGACTTCCTCACGACCGGTCCCGCGATCGAGGCCTTCGAGCAGAAGCTCTGCGAGGCGGTCGGCGCCAAGTACGCGGTCGCCGTCTCGAACGGCACGGCCGCGCTGCATGCCGCGTGCTTCGCCGCGGGCCTCGCGCACGGCGACGAGGCGCTCGTGCCGGCGATCACCTTCCTCGCGACCGCGAACGCGGTCCGCTACTGCAACGCAGAGCCGCGCTTCGTCGACGTCGACCAAGACTCCGGCCTCGCGAGCGCGGCGCACTTCGAGGCGCGCCTGACCCTGCGCACGCGCGCGCTGCTACCCGTGCACCTGACCGGGCGCCCGGTCGACCTCGCGCCGCTCCGCGCGCTCGCGAAGACCCGCAATCTCCTCGTGATCGAGGACGCCGCGCACGCGCTCGGGGCGCGCTACCGGGGCCAGCCGATCGGCGCTTGCGAGTTCTCGGATATGGCGATCTTCTCGTTCCATCCGGTCAAGCACATCACGACGGCGGAGGGCGGCGCGATCACGACGAACGACGCCACCTTCGCCAAGAAGATGCGCAGCTTCCGGTCGCACGGGATGGTGCGCGACGCCGAGGACCTGCTCCACGAGAAGGACGGCCCCTGGTACTACGAGCAGCAGGAGCTCGGCTTCAACTACCGCCTCACGGACGTGCAGGCGGTGCTCGGGACGAGCCAGCTCGGCAAGCTCGCGCGCTTCATCGACCGGCGGCGCGCGATCGCCGCGCGCTACGACGCGCTCTTCGCGGGGGCGCGCTATGTGCGGCCGATCGACAAGGGCACGCCGGACGCCGAGAGTGCCTATCACCTCTATCCCGTGCTCATCGACTTCGCGGCCATCGGCGTCACGCGCGCCGAGGTCGTCGCGCAGCTGCACGCGCGCGGGATCGGCACTCAAGTCCACTACATCCCCGTGCCGCAGCAGCCCTATTACGCGGCGCGCGGACATCACGTCGCGGACTTCCCCGGCGCGCAGAAGTACTACGCGCACACGCTCTCTCTGCCGATGTATCCGGCGATGAGCGACGACGACGTCGAGCGCGTCGCGGCGGCCGTCCTCGAGGTCACCGGGCGCTCGGCGGGCTGAGCGCGCGCGCGGCGATGTTCCCCGACAACCACTTCTACGGGCACGCCGGGCTGCTGCGCGCCTACGCGGGCGTTCGACGCGCGCCCGCGATGCCCGGGCGACTGCAGCACGGCTGGCAGACCGGCCCGGGGCTCTCGACTCGGCACCTCGCGGAGCCTTGGCCGAAGTTTCTCTGGTCCGATCGCAACGTCGCGCGGGCGTCGGAGCAGGGCTTTCGCGGGCTCGTGCCGCTCGGCGCGCCGTATCTCTATCTCGGCGCATCCGCCGACGCGGGCGCCCCGCGCGGGCTGCTCGCGATTCCCTTTCACGGCTGGGAGAAGCAGAAGATCGCGGGCGATCTCGGGCGCTACGCGGAGTCGCTGAGTGACCTCGAGGCGCGCGGGCTCGGGCCCGTGACGGTGTGCCTCTACTTCACCGAGCACCGCGAGCCGGCGCTGCGTCGGCTCTTCGAGGAGCGCGGCTTCGCCGTGACGACGATGGGCCCGCGGGACGGGAATCCCGAGTTTCTCGAGAGGCAGCGCGCGCTCCTTCGTGCCCATCTGCGCGTGACCTCGAACCGCATCAGCACGGCGGCGTTCTATGCGCTCCACGAGGCGCGGCCGTTCTTTCTCCACGGCCCGACGATGGGCCTCGAGGCCACCGAAGATCCGACCGGCGAGAGGTTCGACGCGTGGCAGCGCGAGAGCTTCCCGTCGCTCTACGGCGCCCGCGCAGAGGACGTCGCCGACGTCGGGCTCGGCGCCGAGGAGCTCGGCGCGCGACACCGACGCACGCCGGCTGAGCTGCGCGAGCTGCTCGCGTGGACGCCGACGCGCGCCTGGGTGCGCGTCGCCCGGCGGCTACAGCGCGTCACGCACGGCGTCAGCTCGGCGCTGAGCTCACGGCGCTGAGTTTTTGTTTTGTCTTAGTCCGAGCGCGCGTAGCTCTTCGCGCGAGAAGAAGCCGAGCGCGACGAGGACGCCGCCGCCGGCGAGCAAGAGCGCGAGCTTCGCGCCGAGCTCCAGCCAGCCGGTCAGCGCGTAGTCGAGCGCCGTGCCGAGCAGCATCACGACGGCGCACACGACGGTGAGCTTCGCGAGGCGCGCGACCTCGAACGGCAGCCGCGCGACCCTGCGCGACGCCCAGCGCACGCCGAGCGTCAGGATCACGTAGCCGAGCAAGGTCGCCCACGCCGCGCCGACGATCCCGAAGGTCGGCAGCCAGAGGATGTTGAGCAGCACGTTCGCGGTGCCCGCGAGCACGGTCATGAAGGGCAACACGCCGTTGCGCGCGTGGAAGAAGAGCACCGCGACGTAGACGTAATAGAGCCCCTGCGCGAGCCCGCCGAGCGCGAGCACCGGCGCGAGCCCCGCGGCTGCGCCGTACGCGGGCGCGAAGAAGAGCCGCACGATCGACGGCGAGAGCACGACGAGCGAGGTCGACACGCTCGCGACGACGAGGATGAAGTACGTGATGCTGCGCGCGACCGTCGGGCGCTTCTCCGGGTCCGCGAAGGAGCGCGTGAAGAGCGGCACCCACGCGCGGTTCATCGACGAGGCGAGCAGGTTCACGCCGTCGATGAACGCGTAGGAGGCGACGTAGATGCCGACCGCGGAGGTGCCGCGATAGCGCTCGATCAGCCAGCGATCCGACGCGTTGAGGACCCAGTGCGCGAGCAGATGCGGCACGAGCGGGATGCTGAAGCGCAGCGCGCGCGTGAGCTGAGGTCGGTCCCAGGCGAGCCCGATGTTGCGCGCGATGTAGAGCGTGTACGGCACCGCGAGCACGAGCAGGCTGAGCGTGCGCCCCCACAGCAGCCCGAACACCGCCATGCCGAAGCCCGCGACCATCAGCAGCGAGCCGCCGAGGTTGACGCTGCTCGACAGGAGCGTCGCGCCGATGAACGCGCGGCTGCGCTCGGACGCCGCCCACGCCGCCGTCGGCACGACCCCGAGCACGCCGAGCCCCGCGATCGCGGCGATGAAGTAGCCGTACGGATGAAACGGCAGCGCCGGCACGATGTGCGGCAGCAGCCACGGCCCGACGAGCAAGAAGACGCCGGTGAGCGCGCCGCCCCAGAGGAGCAAGAACGCGACGATCGTGCCTTGAAAGCGCCGCCGCGCGGGCTCGTCGTGCTCGTGCTCGTAGAAGTAGCGCGTGACCGCGCCGTGGAGCGCTGGGTTGTAGAGGTACGCCAGCGCGCCGACGACCATCGTGACGAGCGAGTACTTGCCGAGGTCCGTCGGCGAGAGCAGCCGCGTCAGCAGCGGCATGAACACGACCGAGAGGACCTGCAGCGCCACCTCGCCGAGCGTGTAGACGACGGTGTTGAGGAAGAGGCGCCGCATCGGCGACGGCGAGGGCGCGCTGGCTTCGCTCACGAGCGGGCTCCGCACGCCGGCGGCGGTCGTGCTGTCATGGCGGCAACAGATAGCACGGGGGCGACGGCGCGCCCGACCCGCGGGAGGGGCCCTCGCTGGCGAGCGCGCGGGGCCCGTGGCAAAAGGCCCCGCGATGACCTACGCCATGAAGCCGCTCTTCGACGCCCCTCCCGACCTCGACGGCAAGGTCATCCTGATCACGGGCGGCACTGGCTCGTTCGGCCAAGCGTTCACGCGGCGGCTGCTCTCGGCGCACAAGCCCGCGAAGGTGATCGTCTTCTCGCGCGACGAGCAGAAGCACGTCGTGATGGAGCAGAAGCTGCGCGACCCGCGCGTGCGCTACTTCGTCGGCGATGTGCGCGATCGCGAGCGCCTGATGCGCGCCTTCGACGGCGTCGACATCGTCGTGCACGCCGCCGCGATGAAGCACGTGCACGTCGCCGAGTACAACCCGATCGAGGCGATCCGCACGAACGTCGACGGCGCCGCGAACGTGATCGACGCCGCGCTCGAGCGGCGCGTCGGGCGCGTGATCGCGCTCTCGACGGACAAGGCGGCGTCGCCGGTCAACCTCTACGGCGCGACCAAGCTCTGCATGGAGAAGCTCTTCGTCGCCGCGAACTCCTACGCGGGCGGGCGCAAGACGCGCTTCGATCTCGTGCGCTACGGCAACGTCGTCGGCAGCAACGGCAGCGTGGTGCCGCTCTTCCTCGAGCAGCGCAAGACCGGCAAGCTGACGATCACGGACGCGTCGATGACGCGCTTCTGGATCGGCATGGACCGCGCGATCGACCTCGTGCTGCTCGCGCTGAAGGAGGGGCTCGGCGGCGAGGTCTTCATCCCGCGCATCCCCGCGTGCACCGTCGAGGTGCTCGCCGAGGCGCTCGCGCCAGGCAAGCCGCGCGAGATCATCGGCATCCGCCCCGGCGAGAAGCTGCACGAGACGCTGATCACGCCCGACGAGTCGCGCACGGTCGCCGAGTACGACCAGTTCTACGTGATCAAGCCGAGCTTCCCGTCGTGGGGCGGTCCTGTGCGCACGACGGGCGCTCCGGTCGCGCAGAATTTCTCGTTCTCGAGCGGCAGCGCCTACGCGCTCAGCGTCGACGAGACGCGCGCGCTGCTCGACGAGCTCGGCTTTCAGGCCAGCTGAGCGGCAGGCCAGCTAAGCGGCAGGCCAGCTAAACGGCAGGCCAGCTGAGCGGCAGGCGAGCTCAGAGTTCGAGCTCGTACCGCTGCGCCGCGGCGCCGCCCAGCGCTGCGTCGCCGACCAGCGCGTAGCCCGTCGCGAGGAACGCGCGCGCGCTCGCCTCGTTGCTCGCCTTCACGAACGCGCGCAGCCGCGCGTAGCCGAGCGCCCGCGCCTCGGCCGTGAGCGCGGCGAGCAGCGCTCGACCGACGCCGCGCCCGCGCGCCTCTGGAGCGATGTTCAGGCTGACGACGGCGACGTGCGGCTCGTCGTCGGCGCGATCGAGGCGCGCCGTGCCGACGGGCGCTCCTGCGCGCTCCGCGACGTAGAGGTGCCGACGCTCGTTGACGAGCACCGCGGTCAGCCACGCGAGGTGCGTGTCCCAGGCGATCGGCTCGCCCTGCGCCGACGCGCTGCGCGCGACCGGATCGTTGGCCCAAGCGTAGAGCCGCTCGGCGTCGTCGACGCGCGCGGCGCGGAGCGCGACGACGTCGCTCAAGCGAGGCCCTCGACGTCCGTCAGCGCGAGGAGCGCCTCGGCCTCGAGGTCCCGCGCGGCGGGCTTGCCGAGCACGCTGTCGAGCAGCTCCGGCGGCAGCCCATCGCCGCGCTTGCCGCGCCGGAGCACGTCGACGTTCTCGCGCGTCAGCAGCTCGCCCTTCTGCACGGGGCGCGTCGTGAACAGCGCGCGCCGCGCGAATTGCCGCAGCTCCTCCTCGACCGGCTGCACGATCTTCTCGCCGGTGCCGAGCGCCGCCTCGATGGCGCGCACGCCGGCGACGAGCTCCGCCAAGCCCGCAGGCTCGATCGCGAACGCGTGATCGGGCCCCGGCAGCCGACGGCTCAGCGTGTAGTGCTTCTCGATCACCGACGCGCCGAGCGCCGCCGCCGCCATCGGCGCGATCGCGGGCTCCTTGGAGTGATCGGAGAGCCCCGTCGGGACGCCGAGCCGCTCGCGGATCGTGACGAGCGCGCGCACGTTGATCGATGAGAGCGGCGACGGATACGACGCCGTGCACTGCAGCACGACGAGCGACTCGCAGCCGGCCTCGCGCACCGCGGCGACCGCCCGCTCGACCTCGGCGAGCGTGGACGCGCCCGTCGACATGATCACGGGCTTGCCCGTCCGCGCGACGGCGCGCAGCAGCGGCACGTGCGTCATCTCGTAGGACGCGATCTTGAACGCGTCGACGTACGGCTCGAGGAGCGCGACAGCCTCCTCGTGAAACGGGCTCGAGAGGAACGCGAGCCCGAGCGCGTGCGCGCGCGCCGAGAGCCCGGGCCACCACTCGCTCGGCGTCTCGAGGGACGCGATGATGTCGTAGATGGAGCGCTTGTCGCCGAGGTAGTCGCTCGTGCCGGCGGACCTCGGATAGAGCTTCTTCGCGCTGAACGTCTGAAATTTCACGGCGCAGGCGCCGGCCTCTGCGGCGGCGTCGATCAGCGCGTTGGCCATCTCCAGGCTGCCGTTGTGGTTGGAGCCCGCCTCGGCGATGAGGAAGCACGGAGCGCCCGCGCCGACTGGCTTACCGAAGATCTCGAAGCGCTGTTTCATGCACCGTCCTCCATGCTCTGGCTCTGGCTCAGGCACCGAGCGAGCGACGCTCGCTGACGTCGATGAGCGCGTCGATCACGCGTAGCACGCCGCGCCCGTCGACGAGCGTGCGCGCAGCCCGCGACATCGCGGCGAGGCGCAGCCCGTCGTCGTGGAGCACGAACGCCGCGGCGACGAGCGCAGCGGGCGTCGTCTCGCCGACGTAGCCCGCGTCGAGCCCCGCGCCTGCCTGCGCGAGCCCCGCGCCGACGACGCGCTGATTCGCCGCGACCGACACACAGAGCGACGGCACGCCGCAGCGCGCGAGCTCCCAGACGGTGCTCCCGGCGGCGACGAGCGCGAGGCGCGCGCGCGTGAAGAGCGGCACGACGTCGCGCACGTCCTCGTGCACGCGGATGGGCGCGCCGGCGTCGGCG
>CAIUAC010001234.1 GCA_903896985.1 uncultured Sandaracinus sp. | reverse complement strand
GCCCCGAATCCACGCCAGCGTCCACGCCAGCGTCAGCGCCCGCGTCGGCGTCAGGCGGCCCGAGATCCACGTCGGGTAGCCCGAGATCCTCGTCGGGTAGCCCGAGGTCCGCGGCGCCCGCGTCGGTCCCGAGATCGACCTGCCCAGCGTCACGCACCCCGAGGTCGATGTGCCCCGCGTCGTGGCCCGGCGTCGGCATCGGGTCCCGCCGCGAGCCCGTGGCACAGCCCGCCACCAGCATCCAAGCGAGCGTGCAGAGGACAGCTTGTCGAGTCATCGTGGCTGTGACTTTACCTCGATTTCGGCGCCGACCGCGGCGCAAAGTTCGGCGCTGCGAGGGCGTCTCCGCTGCACCGCCTACGCGCGCGCCGCGGAGATTGCGTCGAAGTCCTCCTGGCTCAGCGCGAGCGTCCGCGCGGCCCAGTTCTGCTCGAGGTGCGCGGGCGAGCTCGTGCCGGGGATCGGCACGATGGTCGGCGAGCGCGCGAGCAGCCACGCGAGGGCGATCTGCGTCTCGGTCGCGCCGAGGCGCGCGGCGACGCTGCTCAGCGCCTCGTTGCGACGCGGCGGACCGGGGATCGCGAGCGAGAAAAACGGCAGAAACGCGAGGCCGTTCGCGGCGCAGAGGTCGACGATCTCCTCCTGCCCTTCGGTCGACGCGTGCGGCAAGCTGCCGAGGCGCTGCTCGCCGTGCGCGACGTTGTAGAGGTTCGACACGCCGACGATCGGCGTGCGCGCGAGCGCGTCGCGCAGCTGCGCCGGCGAGACGTTGCTGAGCGCGAGGTGTCGAATCTTGCCCTCTTGCTGCAGGGCGATCATCGCGTCGAGCGCCTCGCGAAACGGCACCTCGGTGTGGCCGATCCAGCGCAGATGAACGACGTCGATGCGCTCGAGCTTGAGCGCGCGGAGGTCCTCCTCGCAGCCCTTTCGGAGCTCCTCGGGACGCAGCGCCGACGCCCAACCCTTGTCGTCGGTGCGCCGACCGCCGAGCTTGGTGACGAGCACGAGGTCGTCCGAATAGGGGTGCAGCGTCTCGGCGATCAGCGCGTTCGAGACATGAGGCCCGTAGTACCAAGAGGTGTCGATCAGGTTGATCCCGAGCTCCACGACGCGCCGCAGCACGGCGCGCGCGGCTGCCGGATCGCGGGGCGGGCCCCAGACCATCGGCCCGGGGAGCTGCATGGCGCCGAAGCCGAGGCGACAGACCTCGAGGTCTCCGAGCCGAGTCGTGGGAGGCAGGTGGGCGAAGTTCTTCACGGCGCCGAGCGTCGCGCGACAGGCCCCGGCGCGAAAGGCAAATCGCCCCGGCGCCGAACGAGGCGCGACTCTGCCATGCTGTGGCGATGCACTTACGTCTCGCGGTCTTCGTTACGCTGCTGCTCGCGGGCCTCTCTGCCTGCGGCGACGACACTTCCCCCGCGGCCGATGCGGGTACGCTCGCCGATGCCGGAGGCGACTCAGGCACGCGCCCCGACGACGCTGGGCCGCGCGACGACGCAGGCACATCGGTCGACGCGGGCGACGACGACGCGAGCGCAGCGGCAGACGCCAGCACCGACGCCGACGCGAGCACCACGGCCGACGCCGGCTTCGACGCGGGGTTGGTCCACGGCTGCGTGCCGCACCCCGAGGCGACCGCCGCGCCCGGCGAGGACCTCGGCGGACACACCTACACGACGTGGGCCGGACCGATGTTCTTCGGCGTGTATTGCGCGTCCTGCCACTCCTCGACGCTCGTCACGGCCGTCGAGCGCAACTACGCACCGCTGGGCCTCGACTGGAACGTGCCCGCCGCCGTGCACGCCAATCTGGTGCTGATTCGCTACGACGTCGGAGTATCGGCCTATATGCCGCCCGTCGAGCCACGACCGTCCTGCGCGGAGCGACTCGAACTCCTCCGCTGGATCGACTCGGGCGCGCCCCTCTGAGCGCGCGGGCGAGGCGACTCGCCGCGATCGACGACCGCGAACGCCCCCGTCACACCCTCACTGCGCGACGCGCGTGGCGCGAAGCGTGCCCGGAACGCCACCGAGCCAGCGCCCCGCGAGCACCGTGAACGCGGGATTCAGGCCGAGCTCGTAGCGCGCGAGGGCGAGCGCCGGCGCGTGCTCGAGGGCGACTCCACGGAGCGCGAGGCGCCGCGCGCGGCAGTCGACACGCCCGGCGACGCGCTCCCTCCCGTCATCCCCTCCGCCCGCGTGCCAGTCGAAGAAGCCCTCGACGGCGGTGTCGGCCTGCGTCAGCGAGAGCTCGAATCGCCAGCGCGTGCCCGCGACGTCCAGGCCCGTCCCGCGCCACGCCCCGGTCACGTTGCAGACCGACTGCTGCACCTTGGCGCCGCCCGCTCGCGCGGGAGGAGACAACGCCACGGCCGCCGAGGCGGTGCCGAGCGCGAGCAAGCCGCAGAGCGCCGAGACGAGTCGCTGCGAGCGCCGCGCGAGCGAGCGCGGCATCGTTCCAGCGCCCCCGTCGAGCGTGGGCCGAGCGGCGCTGCGTGAATCGTCCCGAGTTTCCTTCACCGCCTCATCGTGCCTGATTTGGCCCACGAATAGCGAGCGCTCGGCCGTCCTCGAGCGCGCCTTTTGCGTCCTCGCGGGCGCTTCGCCTATGTTGACGCCTCCGTGACGCTCGCCTACCTGCTCATCGTCGTCGTGCCCGCGCTGATCGGCGTGTACACGCTCGCGTCGACCGTGCGTGGGCTGTGGCGACTCCCCGAGCTGCGCCGCGTGCCCTACGAAGAGCGCGACCACTGGCCGCGACTCCACATCGTGACTCCCGCCTGCAACGAGGAGCGACACGTCGAGAGCGCCGTGCGAAGCATGCTGTCCCTCGACTATCCCGACGTCTCCGTCATCGCGGTAGACGACCGCTCGACCGACGCGACGGGCGCGCTACTCGATGCCCTCGCGAGAGAGGACCCCCGCCTGACGGTCGAGCACATCCGCGAACTGCCCGAAGGCTGGCTCGGCAAGGTCCATGCGCTGCAGGTCGGCGCTTCGCGCGGCGACGGCGAGTGGCTTCTGCTGATGGACGCAGACGCGCATCTCGGCCAGCGCACGGTGAAGCGCGCGATTTCGTATGCAGTTCGCAACCAGCTAGATTGCCTGTCTGTCGTGCCTCAAATGACCACCGCGGGCCTGCTCGGAGATGCGGTATTCGACGTCTCACTCGCCTTGATGAGCAACGATGATCGCCTGAGAAGTGTAGTGGACCCGAGGTCGCGACACGTCGCCGCGACTGGCGCGTTCATCCTCGTGCGCAAAGCCACCTTCGACCGGACGCCCGGCTTCGAGTGGCTCCGTCTCGAGGTCGCCGACGACTTTGGGCTGATGCTCCTGATGAAGACTCACGGTGGCAAGTGCGCCATCGTCAACGCGAGAGCCGAGGTCACCCTCGAGTGGTACGCGTCCTTCGGCGAGATGGCGCGCGCGATGCAAAAGAACTTCTTCGCGATCATGGCGCGCTTCTCGCTACTGCGGGCGATCGCGCTGTCGCTCTTCGCCTCGTGGATCGCCCTCTCTGCCGTTGCAGCGCTCCTCCCTGTGTCCGCGCCACTCCGCGTGCTGTGCGCGACAGGCTACGTCGCGATGACCGTCGCCGTCGCCCTCGCCGCGTCGGTCACAGGGCGCCCGTGGCGCGCCGCGCTGCTCTGGCCGCTCGGCTTTCTCGGCATCGCCTGGCTCTCGCTGCGCTCTGGCCTCGTCGGCGCGCGCCTGCGTGGCATCGAGTGGCGCGGGGTCGTCTACCCGAGCGCGCTCCTCGCGGCGGCGCAGCGTGTGCGAGTTTGAGCGCCGCGCAGACGACGCCGCTCGCGCGCTCTCAGCAGAGCGCGATACAGTAGCCGCCTGTGACGGATTCGAGCGGCATCACTGGAGTCAACCGCGCCATCGCGCGAAGCGGCGTCATCGTCGGCGTCCTGTCGAACGCGCTCTTCTTCCTGGCTGGATGCCTGCTGCCGTTCACCGGTGGCATCACGACGATCGTGATGCCTGTCAGCGTGCTCGGCTGGTTCTACGCGCTCTTCGCAGGCTGGCGTGGCCGAAAGACGCTCGACGCGGCCGACCCCGCGCGTCGCTGGGCCGACTTCTCGTTCTTCCTGGGCGCGGCGGGCGCTTCGCTCGTCGCCTTCACGCTCGTGATGTTGCTCGGGTCGATCCTGATGGGCGTCATCGCGGCGGCCATGATGCCCGGTGGCCTGCACCTGCATCGCCACTGACCGACGCTCCAAGCGCGCACAGCGCGAGAGAAGCCTCACCCCGAGGCAGCGCGCCCACCGCGAATCGGACGCGGGCTCCCCGGGCCGGAGACACGGCAAGTCTCCCTGCTGGCCCACGCGCCGGTGGCGCGCATAGTTGCGCTCGCCTCTCCGCCCTCCACTCGATCGGCGCTCCCATCCGTGCTGCTCTCCTCACGAAGCCTGACCCTGCTCGCGCTGCCGCTCATCGCTGCCGTCGCGGGTTGCGCCGTCGACGCCTCTCCGGCCACTTCCGACGCGCTCTGCGCGGACGCGCGCGCGCACGTCACGACCTGCCTCGGGGTCGAGATTGCGGAGAGCGCGTGCAACGCCGACGACGCCGCGGCGATCTTGGCTGAGCCGTGCAGCGCCTTCGGCGACGACAAGTCGGATCGCGCCGCGAACCTCCTCTGCCGCCTCGGGGTGTACTCGGCGTGCAGCGTCCCGGGCTGCGGCGTCGCCGGCCTCGAGTCTAGCTGTGCCGCGTACATCGACCACGAAGACTGCGCGCAGTGCGATTACTACCTTTGTCGCGACGCCCAAGCGCCCATGAGCTGCGGCGATGCGGGCTACTACCAAGGCTTCGGCTACGCGTACTGCCTCCGCTACATGCAAGTCACCACGCCCCATATGACGCCCGTCGGACGAGCCTTCATGCACGACGTTCGGCGGTGCCTGATGCGCGTGATGGAGTCCGACATCGCCCCGACCGCCACCTGCACCGACGTCCGCGCGGCAGCCTTCGCGAGCCACGAGCAGTGCTACGTCGACGCCGGCTTCTGCAACGTCGGCCTCGCCGATCGGGCGCGCATCCTGGCGACGGTCAGCCCCCAAGACCTCGACTACCAGCTGATGCTGCGCACCTCCGCGCGCTGCCTCACGCGCTAGACGCGCCGCGCCGGTCGGCCGCCCGCCGCTCGACAATCCACCCCGCGAAAAGCGGCTCATCCCCTTGTAAAACAAGGAGCGCGCCCACCGCGAATCGAACGCGGGACCGTCGGCTTAGAAGGCCGCTGCTCTATCCAGCTGAGCTATGGGCGCGGGGCGCGCACGAGCGACGCGCGCGGAGGGTTGGTCGGGGAGACAGGATTCGAACCTGCGACTTCCAGCTCCCAAAGCTGGCGCACTACCAGGCTGTGCTACTCCCCGAAGGAGGCGCGGCTCTTACCACTCGCAGCGCCCGGGCTCAAGGAGTCAGGCGATTTCGTAGATAAGTTCTGAGGAACGCCACCGTCTTGAGGGACGCCTCGGCGCGGTGGCTGAGCGCGTTCTTCTCCTCGCCGCGAAGCTCGGCCAACGTGCGCTCGCCAGCCGCAGCGGGCACGAAGAGCGGGTCGTAGCCGAAGCCGCCGGTGCCGCGCGGACCGCTGACGATGCGTCCCTCGCACGCGCCGCTCTCGAGGTGCACGTCGGTCCCGAGGGGCCCGAGTGGGTCGGCGACGGCGAGGACGCAGCGGAAGCGCGCGGTGCGCTCGCCGCGCTCGAACGAGACGAGGCGGGTGAGCAGGAGGCGGTTGTTCTCGCCGTCGGTCGCGTGCGGTCCGGCGAAGCGCGCCGAGCGGACCCCAGGCTCACCGCCGAGGGCGTCGACCTCGAGGCCGCTGTCGTCCGCGAGGGTCAGCAGGCCCGTCGCGCGCGCGTACTCCGAGGCCTTCTTGCGGGCGTTGGCCTCGAAGGTCGCGCCATCTTCGACGACATCCGCGGGCGCGTTCGGCGTGTCGTCGAGCGAGAGCAGCTCGACGTCGAGGTCCGTGACGAGCTCGCGCAGCTCCGCGAGCTTGCCCTTGTTGCGCGTCGCGACGAGTAGCTTCGTGGTCATCGGCTCAGGGGATCTCTATCCGAGGAGCGCGTCGAGGTCCACGCCCACCTTCGCGAGCGCTGCGCGCTGCGCGGCGACGAGCGCCGGCACGCCACCGAGCGCGAGCGAGAGCAGCGCGTCGTGCTCCGCGCGGGTCATCGGCGCCTCTTCCGCCGTGCCCTGCACCTCGACGAGGTCGCCGTGCTCGGTCGCGACGACGTTGAGGTCGACCTGCGCGTCGCGGTCCTCGGTGTAGCAAAGGTCGAGCAGCGGCACGTGCGCGACGAGCCCGACGCTGACCGCGGCGATCGGCGCGCGCAGGACGCCAGAGCCGACGAGCCCGCGCTTGCGCAGCGAGTCGAGCGCCATCGCGAGCGCGATGAAGCCGCCCGTCACCGACGCCGTGCGCGTGCCGCCGTCCGCGTCGAGCACGTCGCAGTCGATGGTGATCGTCCGCTCACCGAGCTTCTCCGGCACGATCGCGGCGCGCAGCGCGCGACCGACGAGGCGCTGGATCTCCTGCGCGCGTCCGTCGATCCCGCCGTTGCGCCGCCCGTCTCGCGCCTGACGCGCAGGGCCGCAGCGCGGGTGCATCGCGTACTCCGCCGTCACCCAGCCGCGCCCGGTGCCGCGCAGGAAATCGCGCACGCCCGGCTCGACGCTCGCGCCGATCAGCACGAGCGTGCCTCCCGAGCGATAGAGCACCGAGCCCTCGGGGTTCTTCTGCACGCCCGTCTCGATCGTCACCGCGCGTAGCGCGTCCGCCGACCGTCCATCGCTTCTGGTCGTCACTCGCTCGCCTCCGGTGCTGCAGTCGTCGCCTCGAGCGCCTGCGCGCCCTCGTGTAGCGCATCGCGCGCCGCCGTGTCGCGACTAAGAGCGAGGTCGCTCGCCACCGCGGTGTCGCCCGCGATCGGGAACGCGAGCTCGAACGTGGTGCCCTGCCCCGGCGCCCCGTGGACGCCGATGCGCCCGCCGTGCGCCGCGACGATCTGCTGCGTCAGCGGCAGACCGAGGCCGGTGCCGCGCTCCTTCGTCGTGAAGAACGGATCGAAGATGCGCGCCTGCACCTCGGGCGCGATGCCGGGGCCGTCGTCCGCGACGCGCAGCACGACGTCGCCGCCCTCGACCTCGACCGACACGCGCACCGTGCCGCCCGGCGCGGGCATCGCCTCGCGCGCGTTGCGCAGCAGATTGAGCAGCGCCTGCCGCAGCTGCGCCTCGTCGTACGCGATGTGCGGCAGCGCGCCCGGCACGTCGACGACGAACACGACGCCCGCGTTCGTCATCTCCGCGCGCACGAATTGCGCGACCTCGCGCACGGTCTCGCCGAGGTCGCCCTGCTCGAGGCGCGGCTCCGGCAAGCGCGCGAGGCGGAGATACTCTTCGGTCACCGCCGTCAAGCGATCGACCTCGCGGTGGATCGCGCGCAGCAGCGCCTGCACCTCGGGCCCGCTCTCGCTCGTCTCCTCTTCGAGCATCTCGACGTTGAGCCCGATGGACGAGAGCGGATTACGCACCTCGTGCGTGACGTGCGCCGCCATGCGCCCGATCGCCGCGAGTCGCTCGCTGTGGATCAGCCGCGCCTTGGTCCGCAGGTCCTCGGTCACGTCCTCGGCGACGATCAGCACCGGTCGCTCGGCGCCCGTCATCGGTTGTTCGCCAAACGGCGTGACCAACACATCGAGCAGCCGCGGCTCGGGCTTCGCGAGCACATCGGTCGAGGCGAGCGGCGTCGCCGTCAGCACCGCGCGCTCGCTGCCGGCGCGCACCTCGCCGATCGCCGCCTCGAGCGGGGCGATGCGCGCCCCGAGGCTCAGCGCCGCGAGCGGCCGACCGACGTCCGCGGGCGTGACCCCGAAGAGCAGCGCGGCAGATGGATTGACCGATCGGACAACCCCGCCCTCGTCGACGAGCACGACCGCCGCGCGGAGCCCCTCGACGATCTGCTCCTGCATGCGCTGCAAGGCGCGCAGGCGGTCGGCGGCCTCGTGCAGGCGCGCGTCGCGGGCGGCGAGCGCGTCGACCATCCGCTCGAATTCCGCGGCGAGTCGCCCGATCTCGTCGTCGCCCGTCAGCGACAGTCGGCGCGCGTCGAGGTCCCCGCGCGCGACGGCCGCGACGCGCTCTTGAAGCCGCGGCAGCGGCGCGAGGGTGCGCTGCGTGTAGAACGTGACGAGCAGCCCGACGAGCAGCGCCGCGAGCGCGAGCAGCGCGAGGATCTGTACCGACCGTCGCTCCTCGCGCTCGGCGTCGGCGCTCATCGCCGCGATGCCCGCCTGCATCGAGTCTGACGCGCGCCGCAGGTGCCGCTCGACGGTGCGCTCGCGGGTGCGCAGGTCGCCGAGGATCTGCTCGGCGCGGGACCGATCGCGGCCGAGGAGCGCGCGGGAGAGGTCGTCGAAGCGTCGCTCGTCCGCGCTGTAGACGGCGCGCACGCTCGAGAGCTCCGCGCGCACCGCCGACAACACCGACGCCGCGTCCTCGGGCGGCTGCATCGCGTAGGCGCGCGTGATGCCGGTGAGCGTGCGCTCGAGCAGCGACTGCCGCAGCAGGCGCGCGGAGCGGAGATACGCGACCGTCGGCGTCGTGTCCTGCTCCTCGAGGATGCCGTCCATGCGCGTGAGAAAGACGCCGTGATTCGCGCGCAATTCCGCGACGTCGAGGGCGAGCGGCAGATAGCCCTCGGGCAGCAACCCGAGCGTCCGCGCCGTCTGCTCGTGCTGCACGATCGACGCGAGCGCGACGGCGCCGAACGCGCAGATGACGAGCGCGAAGCCCGCGAACGTGCGCGAGGGGATCGACAGGCTGAAGCGCGGCCGCATACGAGTGCGCGATCCTAGCTGCGTTCTACGCGCGGCGCGCCGAAGATCATCGCCCCGCGAGGGTGCCCTGCGCCTCGGCGGCGAGCGTCGCGTCGGCGCGCGTCGCGTCGTCGGCGGCGTGACGCGCGTCAGGCAGGCGATGGAGCGCGACGAGCGCGCGCTCGCGTCCGAGGTGCACGAGCCCCGGGTGCTCCGGCGCGAGGCGCAGCGTCTGATCGAGCTCGACGAGGCCCTCGCGCGCCTTGCCCGTGCGCACATACGCCTCGCCGAGCAGGCGGTGCGTCTCTGCGCGCCCGGGCTCGACGAACACCGCGTTCTCGCCGTAGCGCACGACGTCGGGCCAGCGATGCGCGTCCGCCAGCGTCGTCAGCAACTCTGCGTAGTTCGCGCGGTCATGCTGATCGATGTTCGCGAGCCGCTCGAGCGCCGTCGTCAGCCGCACGGCGTCCTGCGCTGCGCGCGAAAGCTCGCGCAGCCCTTGCCACGCCTCGCCGCGCTCGGCGTCGATGGCCGTCGCCGCCTCGAGGTGCGCGATGGCCCCGGGGCGGTCGTGGAGCGCGAGCGCGACCCGCGCAGCGAGCGTCCGGACGTCGTAGCCGTCGTGATGATTCGCGAGCAAGTCGCGCAGATGCGCGTCGGCGCCGCGCGCGTCCTGGGTGCCCATCGCAAGCTCGGCGAGCAGGTAGTGCGCGGTCGGTTCGTGCGCGTCGAGCGCGAGCGCGCCCTCGGCGAGGCGCTTGCCCTCCGCTGGGTCGCCCGACACGAGCACGCCCGCCGCGAGCGCTGCCTGCGCGTGCGCGTCGCGCGGCGCCGCGGCGGCCGCGCTGCGGAGCGCCGGCAAGCGCCGATAGCGCCCGAGGTCGACGACGAACTCCGCCGCGCGCGGCGCGAGGCGCGTCCTCGTGAACGCGCGAAAGTCCCGATCGAGCGCGTCCACGCTGACGCCGAGCACGCTCTGCACGACCTCGGGAGTCTGCTTCCCCTCGCCCCAGGCGCGCAGCATCTCCGGCACCTTGTCGAAGCCGAAGCGCCCGACGAGATAGCCGACGACCATCGACGACGCGTAGTACGCGGCGAGCACGTCCTCGGCGCGCTCAGCGTGCGTGAAGGCGCTGTTCAGATCGCGAATCGCGGGGAGTCTGCCCGAGTCGAGCGCGAGCCAGAGCGACATATCGTCCTCGCGCTTCCACTCGGGGCGCGCGATGATCGTCTCATACTCTGCGAGCCCCTCGGTGAACCAGCGCGGCACGTGGTTGTGCGAGAGCTGAATGTGAAAGACGTGCGCCAGCTCGTGCCAGGTGATGTTTCCCCAGTTGAACGGCCCGCCGCGCGGCGAGATCGCGGTCACCACCTTGCCGAAACACACCCCTTGGACTCCCACGTTCGGCAAGCCCGTCGTGCGCACGCTGAACTGCTGCGCGTCGGCGAACATCTCGAGTCGAATGGGCCCTTCGGGGGTGAAGTGATAGCGCCTCACCATGTCGGCGTACGCGCCGCGCAGCACGGGCACGACGTACGGCTCGAGCGACGCGCGCTCCTCCCGCTGAAAGCGAAAGACGAACGGCGCCGCGGGCACATCCTCGTAGTCCCGCGCGATGACGTCGTCGTAGAGATTCAGCGTGTTGAAGACGTGCACGTTGAAGCGGTCCCGCCGCCAAGCCTCGCGCAGCGCCGCGAGCCCCGCGGGCTCATCGCCCATGCGCAGCAGGTTCAAGCCGAGCATCGCGTGCGCGAAGGCGTCCTCTGGGTCGAGGGTCAGCGCCTCGCGCGCCATGCGCACGATCTCTGGATACCGATGCTCCCACTCGGCGTAATCGCCGACGATGCTGTAGAAGCGTGAATAGCCCCGATTGCGACTCAGCACCTCGCCCTTGAGGCGCTCGAAGCCGGGCGCGTCGTCCGCGAGAAAGCGCACCGCCGCGGAGACGGAGAGCGCCTCGAGGTCCTGCGGATTGACGGCGAGCGCGCGGGCCAAATAGGCATCTGCGCCGGCGAGGTCCATGTCGCGCAGCGCCATGCCCGCGCGCGTCACCGAGCACGACACGAGGCTCGCGTCGAGCGCCTGCGCGAGGTCGCACTCGTCGCGCGCCTTGTCGAAGTCGAAGCCCTGCTCGAGCGCGATCCGCGCCCGGAGCGCGTGCGCGCGCGGGGACTTCGGGTTGATGGCGAGCGCGTCGCGAACGCACTCCTCGGCGTGCCCAGCGTCGTACTTCTCGAGGAATAGCTCCGCCCACTCGAGCTGCGTCTCGACGCGCTGCGCGTCGGCGCGGACCGACGACTGAAACGCGTCGTTGGCGTCTTGATAGCTGCCGAGCGCGCGCGCCGAGAGCGCGACGAGCATCAGCCCTTCGGCGTCGCGGTCCGTGATGTGGTCGTCGTTGAACGCCTGCACGAGCGCCATCAGGTGCGGCTCGGCTTCGGTCTTTCGGCCGCGCGCCTGCAGGAGGCGCCCGAGCACGAGGTGCGCGCGAAACGCGGTCGGGTCGGCGACGAGCGCGGTCAGCTGCTGCTCGGCGTCGTCGACCTTGCCGCGCGCGACGAGCGTCTCTGCGCGGAAGGTGCCGGCCGCGAGGCGCAGGGTCGGCTCGTGCGAGGCGCGCTCTGCGGCGTCCGTGGCGCCCGCGTAGTCGCCCGTCTCGAAGAGCACGCGCGCGAGCCCGAGGGTCGCCTTCGCCTGGTCCGCGCCGCTGAGCGAGCCCGCGAGCGCGGTGTACGCCTGACGCGCGGCCGTGTACGAGCCGTGCGCGAGCGCGACGTCGGCGCCTGCGAGCTCCGTCGGCACGGGCTCCGGCGGCGCG
>CAIUAC010001233.1 GCA_903896985.1 uncultured Sandaracinus sp. | reverse complement strand
GCAGCTTCTGCGGGCCTTCGGGTCCGAACAGCGGCGCGAGCGGCGAGAGGTCGCGGAGCGCCAGCGTGTCGACGATCGCGAGGTGCTCCGGCGTCGCGAGCTGCAGCGTGCAGAGCCGCGCGCGGTAGCGAAAGAGCCCATCGCCCTCGACGTCGAGCGCGAGGCTCTCGGCGCCAGCGAGGGAGCGCGCGAGCGCGACGAGCGCGTCCTCGGTGTCGATCAGCTGCGGCTCGCGTGCGGCGCTCACACTGCGGGACTCTACACAGGTTCGCGGGTCGCGCGTGCCCGTACCGACCATCCGCGATACCTTCGCCCCGTGGCCAGCGAGACGCGATCCGGCGGAGAGGGCCCGCGCGGCAAGAAGTTCCGCTGGGAAGGGCCCGCCGAGAGGCCGATGCGCCCGATTCCGCCGGGCGCGAAGATGCTCGGCAAGAAGAAGAAGCGCGGCGGCGAGCCCGCGGCGCTCGCTGGGCTCGTGCTCAAGGCCTACCCGTCGTCCGAGCCCGAGGAGATCGCCGCGCTCCGCGCGTTCGCTTGGTGGGCGCGCGCCGTGCCGCCCCGCGTCGCCAAGAACGCGCGCCCGGTGCGCATCCACAAGGGCGTGATGATCGTGCACGCGGCGACGAGCGCGTGGGTCAGCGACCTCAGCTTCCTGCGCGAGCAGATCCTCGGCGCGATCAAGCGCTTCGCCCCCCAGGCCGGCGTGCGCGATCTGCGCATTCAGGTCGGGCCCCTGCCGCCGATTCCGCCCCCGCCTGAGCGTCGCAGCGACTCCTCGCCGCCGCCTGCGCCCCTCGACACGCTGCTCCCGCCCGAGATCGCGAAGGCGCTCTCGCAGGTGGGCGATGACCGCCTGCGCGATGTGCTCGCCGGCGCCGCGCGCGCGACCCTCGCCCCGCGCGTGAAGCGCAAGGTGCGCTGACGAGCCCCGCGCGAGCGTCGGCCTCTGCGCCGCTCTGCTAGAGTCCCGCGCAGTGCCCCGCCCATCGGACGAGCTCCTCGATCTCTTCCCGCATCCGGTCTTCGTGGTGGCCGGGCTCACGTTCGAGTGGGTCAATCGCGCGGGCGCCGCGCTCCTCGGGGTGTCGAGCGAGGCGCTCGCGGGCACGAGCGTCGGCGCGGTCCTCGCGGAGGGTGAATTCGCGCGCCTCGAGTCGCAGCTGCGGCTGATCCAGGCGGGCATCGGGCTCCCAGACCCGGACTGCGTGCGCTTGCGCGATCCGGGCACCGGCAGAGAGCTCACGATGCGGCTCCACGTCGTACGCCTGGTGCCCGACGGCTCGCGGGTCCTCTTGGTCGGCGCTCCTCCAGCCCCGCCGACGCACGACGAGACGGTGGTCGCGCAGCTCTCGAAGCTGGCTCCGGTGAGCGACTCGGTCGTCTCGCTCGAGGCGCTGTTCGAGCGCGTCGAGCCCGTCTTCGCGGAGCTCGGCTGGCGCGCGTTCCTGATCGAGCCGCACGGCGACGGGCTGCGCTCTCGCTACGTCGTCAACATCGAGGGCGACGACGCCTTCGCGCGCTTCACGCAGGGCCTGCACGACAAGCTCCTGCAGCGCTCGGAGATGTCGGTGACGAACGAGGTGCTCCGCTCCGGCGAGGCGATCTACGTCGACGACTTCGTGGGGCGGCTCTCATCCGCGGCCGGTATCGCCGGGCAGTCCGCCCGGTTTTTCGCCGGGGAGCCCGGGACGATGCGCGCCGCGTGGGTCCCGGTCCCTGGACCGACGGGCCCGGCGGCGGTGCTGCTCGTCATCGGTCGGACGATCTCGGTCGACGACAGCGTCGCGCTGCGGCTCTTCACGGCGCAGATCGCGGCGACGACGCGCATCGAGGCGATGCAGGTCGAGCTCGTCCGGCGCGAGCGCCTCGCCGCCGTCGGGGAGATGAGCGCGGTGCTCGCGCACGAGGTGCGCAACCCGCTCGCGATCGTCGCGAACGCGGGCGCGACGCTGCGCCGCATCCTCGGGCGTGACGCGCCCCCGGACGCGCGCCAGTTGCTCGACATCCTCGACGAGGAGACCGAGCGCCTGAACCGCCTCGTCCACGACCTGCTCGCGTTCGCGCGCCCTTCGGACCCGCAGCTCTCGGTCGTGCCGCTCCGCGCGCTCATCCAGCGAGCGATCAGCGCCGTCGCGCAGGACCCGACCGGTGATCCGGCGCTGAGCGAGACGGCGCTCGTCGTGCTCGCGCCCGACGCCGGCGAGGTGCGCGCAGATCCAGAGCTGCTGCACCGCGCGCTCGTCAACGTCCTGCTCAACGCGACGCAGCACAAAGGGCCGCGGGGCAAGGTCCGAGTCGACACGCTGCGGACGGCGCCGAACGAGATCTGTCTGCGCGTCTTCAACGACGGCGCTCACCTCCCCGCGGAGGTGCGCGAGCGCGTCTTCGACCCGTTCTTCACGACGCGCGCGCACGGCACGGGCCTCGGCCTCGCCGTCGTGCGGCGCACCCTCGATGACCTCGGCGGCCGCGTCGAGGTCAGCACCGAGGTCGACGGCGTCGCGGTCTCGATGTACCTGCCGGCGGCCTAGCGGCAGGCCCGCTGCGCCGTCCGGCGGCCTCGTCGCGCCTCCCGCCGAGTCGCCAGAACCTACTCGATCTTCAGCAATTCCTTGACCTTCGCGATCACCTGCGGAGCCTGGATCGGCTTCGTGATGTACGCGTTGGCGCCGAGCGACATCGCGCGCTGCCGGTCCTCGGACGAGCCCTCGGTCGTGATGATGATGATCGGCACATCCTTGTGCACAGCGTCCGAGCGGATGCGCTTGACGAGCTTCAGCCCGTCCATGATCGGCATGTTGATGTCGGTGATGATCAGGTCGAACTTGCCCGCCGCGAGCTTGCGGAGGCCATCGACGCCGTCGTCTGCCTCGACGACGCTGAGCCTCTTGATCCGCGCGAGGGCGAAGACGAGAAGCTGCCGCATCATCGGCGAGTCCTCTACGACGAGACAGGAGAAGTCAGCCATCAGGGTCCGCTCGTTTCGGAAGACACGCGTTGTTATTCCAGGTGCAGCTGCTCGCGCAGCCCCGCGAGCGCCGCGGCAGGGCCGGACGTGCGCGAGAACAGCGACGCTGCGATGAGCGCGGTGGCGGCGTGCGCCCCGAGCAAATGAAAGAGCTCCTCGTCGACGCTCGCCCAAGAGGTCTTCTGCGCGAGGAGCGACAGGATCGCGATCGCCCCGACGCAGCGGCCATCGGCCTGGAGCGGGATGACCGCGAGCGGCTCCTCGAGCGTGCCGCCGGTGAGCGGCGCGGCGGTCTGCATCGACGCGATGCCCGTCGCGAGCGACTCGCCGATCTTGCCTGCGCCGAGCTGCACCGGGCCGAGCTCGGACTCCGCGATGCCCTCCGAGCCGACGGGCTGCGCGTGCTTGCCGTCGGGCTCGACGATGTAGATGACGAACGACTCGGCGCCGACGAGCTGCGCGAGCAGCTCCTTCACGTTCCGTAGGACGCGGCGGGGCGCGAGCGCGACGTGCAGCTGAAAGGACGCGACGTAGAGGTTCGCGAGGTCGTTGAGCTCCTGCTCGATCTCGGTGTACCGCCCCTGGTGCTTGTCCTTCGCCTGCTCGAGCTCGCGCGAGCGCTGCATGAGCTCTTTCTTCTCCTGCTCGAGCGCCTCGACCGTGCGCAGCAGCTCCCGGATCGCGTCGTCGCTGGCGACCTGCGCGCGCAGCCTCGCGTTCTCGATCTGCAGGCTCGACAGCTGGCTCTGCAGCACGTCGTTCTCACGCAGCAGGTCCTCCGTGAGCTCCACGCCCTTGCGGAGGAAAGTACGGACGAACGCCTCGCGCTCCTTCGTCAGATCGACGGGGGCGTCGCTCGTCCGCTTGTCCTTGGCCCGCTTCTTTGGGCGTTCGTCGTTCATTCGCCTCGTGCTCGGTGACCCGGGAGAGACCGTACACCATGCGGAGAGTGTCCGTCATCCCACAGGATGACTTCGAATCAGGCCATGATCATCGCCGCCAGCCGCGCGGCGAGCTCACGCAGCGGCAACACGGCCCCGACGGCGCCCGTGCGCACTGCGGCGCCTGGCATCCCGTAGACGACCGCCGTGTCCGCGGACTCCGCGAGGATCGTGCCGCCTGCGTCGCGGATGGCGAGGGTCCCCTTGGCCCCGTCGTCGCCCATCCCGGTCAGCACGACGCCGATCGTGCGTGCGCCCATCGCGCGCGCCGCGCTCTCGAACAGTCGATCCGCCGACGGCACGTACCGGTCCGCCGCGTCCACTGGGACGGACTTCGTCAGGAGCTCCGCGCCGCGCCGGACGACCTCGATGCAGCGCCCGCCCGCGCCGATGATCGCGTGCCCGGGGCGCAGCACCTGCACGTCGCTGCTCTCTTCCACCGTGAACGTCGAGAGTCGGTCGAGCCGCTCGGCGAAGGTCTTGGTGAAGCGCTCGGGCATGTGCTGCGCGACGACGAGCGCGGCCGAGGCGCTCGCGGGGAGCTGCGTGAACACCTCGAGCAGCGCGGTCGGTCCGCCCGTCGATGACGCGACGACGACCAGCCAGCGCGGCATCCCGGCGACGGCGCGAGCCACTGCGTGATCGGGCATCGCCGGAAGCGCGCCCGTCGCGGTGGCGCTGCGCCCGCGGAAGCCCGCGCGCGTCGGGCTCGCGGCCGTCGGCGAGAGCTGCCGCACGAGCGCGACCTTCTCGGCGAGCTCTTGCTGGATCGAGCTGAGGTCGGCGGTCACGGTGCGCGTCGGCTTGGCGATGAAGTCGAGCGCGCCGAGCTCCAGCGCGCGAAACACGTTCTCCTTCGCCGCGAAGCCGCTGACGACGATCACCGGCGTCGGCTTCCGCACCATCAGCAGCCGCAGGAACGTGAAGCCGTCCATGCGCGGCATCTCGAGGTCGAGCGTGATCAGATCGGGCGAGAGCTCGACCGCGAGCTTGAGCGCCTCCTCGCCATCGGAGGCCTTGGCGATGACCTCGACGCCCGGCAGCGCGACGAGCAGATCGGAGAGCGTGCGCCGGTTGAAGGCGCTGTCGTCGACGACCAAGACGCGAACGGGCTTCATCCGATGCGCTCCCCTCGACCGCTGCGGAACGGCGAGCCCGCGAGCGGACGACGGTAGACGAGGTCGGTCGTGAGGTGCACGACCTCGAAGGCGGTCGACACATTGAGGAGCGATTCGCTGTGGCCGAGCATGAGATAGCCGCCCGGGTTCAGTCGCTCGTAGAAGGTGTCGATGACCCGCCTACGCGACTGGCTATCGAAGTAGATGAGCACGTTGCGGCAGAACACTGCGTCCACACGTCCCACGATGGCAGTACGGCCGCCTTCCACCAGATTGAGGTGGCCGAAGTGACACATCGCTCGAATCCGCGGGTGCACCTGTCGCCCCTCGGGGCCGTCCACGAAGTACTGCTCGTACTCCGGCGGCGTCGCGCGGAAGCTCGACGGGCCGTACGTGCCCTTGCGGGCCGCGGCGAGGACCCTGCGCGAGATGTCGTTGCCGAAGACGCGCACATCCCAGCCCTCGAAGAGGCCGCTGCGCTCGACGAGGATCGCGAGCGTGTAGACCTCCTCTCCGGTGGAGCAGCCGGCGCTCCAGATGACGAGGCGCTTGCGCGCGGCCGCCTGCGCGCGGATGGCGGGGAGCACCTCGTCCCGGAAGCCGTTGAGCTGGTAGTCCTCGCGGAAGAAGTACGTCTCGTTCGTCGTCAGCACGTCGACGGCGCGCTCGAGCTCCGCGCGGGCCTCGGGGTGATAGCGGAGATATTGGTAATACGCGGAGTAGTCGGGAAGACCCAGCGCGAGCAGGCGATCCCGGAGGCGCCGCTCGACCACGAACATCGCGTCATCCTGGAAGGCGATCCCGCAGAAAGAATTGACGAGGTCGCGGAGGAGCCGGAACTCCTCCACGCGCAGCCTCGGTCCCGCGTCGTGCAGGATCGACACCTAGAGGCGCCCCCGTCCGTGGTCCGCGAGCCCCGCGTCGATCGCGGCGCGCACGAGGTCGTCCGTCTCCGTGGCGAGGTGCGCGGCGAGGGTGGCGCGCGACGCCGGCGTAGCGAGCTCGCCGAGCAGCAGCGCCGCGAGGCGACGGACGTCCCACTGCGAGTGCGCGAGGGCGATCGCGAGGCGCGAGGCGGCGCGCGCCCCGCCGTGGTCGTGGATGGCCCGGAGCGCTTGCTTCACGACCTCGGTGTCGAGGTGCCCGAGCGACTCGACGAGGAGGTCTTCGAGGAGCGGATCGTGCACGGCGCGCAGCGCCTCGAGCGCCGCCACCGCGACGCCGGGGGCG
>CAIUAC010001232.1 GCA_903896985.1 uncultured Sandaracinus sp. | reverse complement strand
GGCGCAGTCCTGCTCACGCTCTCGCTCGTGGTCGAGCGACTGCCGATGGCCTTCCGCGTCGCCGTCGGCGCGGCCGGGGACCTCGTCGGCCGGCTGGTTCAACATTGATGTCGAGGAGACGCCTGCCCATGTACGCACTCCGAGCGCTGCCGATGTTCGCCCTCCTGCTCTGCTCCGCCGCGTGCGGCGCGGACCCCGCGCTGACCCAGGCGCGCAGCACGCTGACCAGCGCGACGAGCGTCGTCGCGGACCTCGACGCCCGCACCGCGCACGGCCCCTCGGGGCTCGGGCCAGACGTGCCCGCGCGACTCGCGGAGCCCGCCAACGCGACGCAGTGGGAGGCGCTGCAGGCGTCGCTCGCCGCGGCGAGTCGGCGGACGGACGAGGCGTCCGTCGCGCTCGACCTCTGGGAGGGTGACGACACCGGCGACCTCGCGTGGCGCACCATCGTGCCGTGCCTCGCGCAGGAGCTCGCGGAGGTCCGCGTGCACCTCGAGGCCCTCGGCGTGCCGACGAGCGTCGACTTCGATCAGGCGCTCGCCTTGACGTCGTCGAGCGGGGAGCGCTGCGGTACTCGCACGCCCCCCGTCGAGCATTGAGTCCAAAGGTTGAAGCGGGCCGCGCGCCCGCGAGAGGAAGAACATGAACGGCAAGGTTCGCACGCTCATCGATGCAGAGACGATCCAGAAGCGCATCAAGGAACTCGGCAGTCAGATCACGACCGAATACCAGGGACGCGACGTCGTGGTGGTCTGTGTCCTCAAAGGCAGCTTCGTATTCACCTCCGATCTGGTGCGTGCCATCGATCTGCCACTCTCGGTGGACTTCCTCGCGCTCCGCAGCTACGGAGATGGGACGGAGTCGTCGGGCGTCGTGCAGATCACGAGTGACCTGACCAAACCGATCGAGGGCAAAGACGTCATCGTCGTCGAGGACATCGTCGATACGGGGCTGACGATGGCGTACATGCTCCAGAACCTCGAGGCGAAACGCCCGCGCTCGGTGCGCTTGGCGTCGCTGCTCCACAAGCCTGCTCGGACGCGCGTGCCGGTGAAGATCGACTACCTCGGCTTCACCATCGAGGACGTCTTCGTCATCGGCTATGGGCTCGACTACGCCGAGCGGTATCGGAACCTCCCGTACCTCGGCGTGCTCGACCTCGAGGGCTGAGAACGGTGCCCGTCCGATCGTTGGCGTTCCAACGATCGGGCGCGTGCTCGTTGCGCTCGGAGGCGCCGCTTCGGCAGGGATTGGCTCCCGCCGCCGCGCCTCGAGCGAACTTTCGACGATCCGAATTTGCTCGGTGATCGCGCATAGCTGCGCGCCACATCGCGGAAAGTCTGCGCAATTGGGGCGCGCCCGCGCTTGCATCTGGCGCTCGTGTTCTGCACGTTGGGCGAGTTCGAGTGGTGCCACGACGCCTCGCGGCCGAAACGCCGACGACGCCCGCACCGCTCGAACCGACAGAGCCACGCGACCCAATCCGCTACGACTCCGCCTGCGAACTCCCCACGATGCGCCGCCTACAAATCTTCGCCGCCACGACGGCTGTCGTGATGGCCCCGAGCGTGCTGCCCGCCCACGCGGACGACCTGCAGCGCGCGGCGTTTCATTCGCCCGCGGAGGAGGTCCTCGCGCTCGCCGATGCGCTCGAGGAGCGCGTCACGGTCTGGCATCGACCGGATGGCACCAACGTGCACATCGGACACTGCCGCCTCGCGCCGCGCGGTTGTCGCGCGCGAGTCGAGCAGCTCGCGACTTGGATCTACGAGGCGGGTGAACAAGAGGGTATCGACCCGTGGATTCTCGCCGCGATCGCCTTTCGAGAGAGTGGCCTCAATCCGTGGGCGGTCGGGCGCGCGGGGGAGCGGGGGATCATTCAGCTGAATCCCCACAGTCGAGAGGGCTCGCGCTCTCGCTTCGTGCGCGATGAGCGGTATCGAGAGGGCTGTCGACGCCTCGACGGCGCTTGTCAGAAGGAGGTCCTGATCGCGGGCGCGCAGCTGCTCGCGCGCGCGATCCGCATGTGCGGCGGCAACCTCGCGCGAGGGCTCTCCGGCTACAACGCAGGGACCTGCGCGGGCGCGCCCGAGTACGGCAGGCGGATCCTCCGTGAGCGGGATTTTCTATTCACGATGTTGAGACGGCGCCGCGAGCGCCTGGCGCTCAACTGAGGCTCGCCGCCCCGCCCTCGAGCGCGGCTCCCGCGTCCTTGCGCTCGCTCGCCCTCGCAGCCAGCATCTGCCGACCATGAGCAAGCGCCTCGAGATGATCGAGAAGGTGATCGCCACAGGGTCGAACGACCCGTTTCACCACTACGCGCGCGCGATGGAGCTTCGCGCGCTCGCCCGGAACGACGAGGCGCTCGCGGGGTTCGAGGGCGTCGTCACGCGCTTCCCGGATTACGTCCCGACCTACCTGATGTTCGCGCAGCTCGCGCTCGAGGTCGGCGATGAGGCGCGCGCTCGGCAGCAGGTGCAGGCCGGGATTGCCAAGGCGCGCGCGGCGGGCGACGCTCACTCGGTCTCGGAGCTCGAGGCGCTGCTCGCGAGCGCTTGATGGCTCGGGGGTTCACTCGGGGAGCGGAAGCGTCGTTCGAGTGAGGGAGGCGTCATGACCAGGCTTGGTGAGGAGACGACCGCGGTCGTCGCCCTCGAGACGGTGCAGGGTGCGGAGCGCGTCGCGGCACCCGCGCGGGATCGCTGCTCGGTCACCGTGCTCGCCGGGCCTGCCTCGGGCGCGCTCGTCGGCATGAAGGGCGACTCGCTGACCGTCGGTCGTGGGGCCGAGTGCGACCTCTGCATCGACGATCCTGGGCTATCGCGCAAGCAAGTGCGCGTCAGTCGCCGTGGTGGGGCGTGCTGGGTCGAGGATCTCGGTAGTCGGAATGGCACGCTCGTGGACGGCGAGCGCCTTCAGGCGCCGCTGCTCGTGCATGACGGCGCGCGGGTGCACATCGGCCAGGACACCGTGCTGCGGATTGGCCTGCACGACGAGCTCGAGGACGAGGCGCAGCGCAGGCTCTACGACTCTGCCGTGCGGGACTCGCTCACTCACCTCTACAATCGCCGCTATCTCGACGAGCGACTGCACGCTGAGGTGGCCTATTCGGTCCGGCATCGGGCGCCGCTCTCGCTCATCATCATCGACATCGATCACTTCAAGCGGGTGAACGACACGCTCGGACATCTCGCCGGAGATGCGGTGTTGCGCCTGACCGCGGCGGTGCTCGTGCGGATGGTGCGGACTGAGGACCTCGTCGCTCGCTGGGGCGGCGAGGAGTTCGTGGTGCTCGCGCGCGGCTCCGGCCTGCGCAATGCGCACATCCTCGCCGACCGGATGCGCCGCAACATCGAGCAGATGGACATCCCCTGGGAGGGCAAGATGCACCACATCACCGTCTCGATGGGCATCTCCTGCGTCGATGGGCCCGAGAATCGGGTCGAGCCTGCGGCGCTGGTCGCGGCCGCGGATGGGGCGCTCTTCGAGGCGAAGCGCTCGGGCCGCAATCGCGTGATCTCTGCCGGAGCCTGACGCGTGACCTCTGCCGGAGCTTGACGCGTGACCTCTGCGGGTGCTGACGCGCGCGGCGGTCGCGCGCTTCGAGGCGATCTGCTAGGCACGCCGCCGATGTCCAACTCGAGCCCGGGTGAGTTTCAGCTCACGCTCCCGCGCAACGCGTTCACTCCGCGGGAGGCGGCGCGCGCGGGCGACCTCTGGCGCGCGTGTCAGGACGTCGCGGTGTGGGAGTCGACGCGCCTCGGCTGGCCGCCCGGGCGCTATCGAGACGAGGGCACGTCGTTCATCGTGCGCACGATGACGGCGGTCCATCACCGGGAGACGCACTACGGAGAGCCGCTCAGCGCGCGCACCTGGGTGTCGCGCCTGCGACGCGAGATGTTCTCGACGCGCGAGGTGCGCCTCGAGGCGGGCGGGACCCCGGTCTGCTCTGCGACGCAGGAGTGGGTGCACGTCGCCGCGGATCTCTCGCCCTCGCGCGCGCCGCTCACGCTGACGTCGGCGTTTCCGCTGCTCGCTGGGCTCGCGGAGCCGGTCACGCTGCCGCCGATCACCGAGTCGATCGCGGACGCGCGCACGCACACGCATCGCTTTCGCTGCTGGCATCTCTGGATGGACCCGCTCGCGCACGTCAATCACCCGATGTACGTGGACTTCGCGGACGAGTCGCTCGCGTGCGCCGTCGCCAAGGCGGGGCTCTCGCCCGCGGCGCTCGTGCCCATCGCAGAGACCGCGACGTTTCGCGCGGGGGTCGTCGCGGACGTCGAGGTGTGCGTCGAGTCGCGCCTCGCGGGCACGACGGCGGCGGGCGACGTCGTCGTCACGCATCGCGTCCTCGGCAAGGATGAGCAGCTTTGCGCGACCATGACGACGGTGCGACGCCTCTTCGGCGCGCCGAGCGAAGTGCTCGTCGCGGCGCTGCGCTGAGCGCCGCGGGAGAAGGGCCATCGTGGTCACGCTGACGCCTCTCGAGCTTGGGCTCCTCGTGCTGACGGCGCTCGCCGCCGGGACCATCGACGCCATCGCGGGCGGCGGTGGGCTGCTGACGCTGCCCGCGCTCCTCGCGGTCGGGCTCCCGCCGCACCTCGCGCTCGGCACGAACAAGGGGCAGTCGGTCTTCGGCTCGCTCTCGGCGCTGCTCAGCTTCGCGCGCGCCGGCAAGCTCGATCGCGCGCGCGCCCGGCTGACGTTCCCCGCGGGCCTCGTCGGCGCGGTTGGCGGCGCCGCGCTCGTGCTGCTCGTGGACCCGAAGACGCTCAAGCCGCTGGTGCTCGTGCTGCTGATGGTCGCCGCCGCCGTCGTCGTGTTTCGGCGGGCGCCGAAGGTGGGCGCGGTCGACGCGCGGCCGCCCGTGCCGATGGAGCGCGCGCGACGGCTCGCGGTCGGGATCGCGCTCTGCATCGGCGCGTACGACGGCTTCTTTGGGCCGGGCACGGGGACCTTCTTGATCCTCGCGTTCGTGCTGCTCTTGCGCGAGCCGATGACCAACGCGACGGCCAACGCGAAGGTCGTCAACTTCGCGTCGAACCTCGCGAGCGTCACGCTCTTCGGGCTCAAGGGCACCGTGCTCTGGAGGATCGCGCTCCCGATGGCGGCGGGGCAGCTCGTCGGCGGCTTCGTCGGCGCGCACCTCGCCGTGAAGGGCGGCGAGCGCACGATTCGCCTCGGCGTGCTCGTCGTCGTCATCGCGCTCTCGTGCAAGGTCGCGCTCGACGTCTTTCGCTGAGCTGCCGTCGGGCGCGACGACGCGCACCGGCAACGGACGCGGCGCTCTCAGCGGGGGATTCTGCGTGCGTCGCCCGACCGCTCCGCTAGTCTGCCCGCAATTATGCGGCGCTCAGCTCTCTCGCTCGGGGTCTCGCTCACGCTCCTGCTCGCCGCCTGTGGAGCCCGCAGCGGCACCCTCGACGACGACTTCGACGCCTCGCATCGCCGCCCGGAGCCGGAGACGTGCAACGGGCTCGACGACGACCTCAACGGGACCGTCGACGACGGCTTCCGCGACGAGCTTGGGCGCTACGTGCAGCTCGACCATTGCGGCGCGTGCGGGCAGGCGTGCCCGGGGACGCTGCCGCACGCCGTCGGCGTCGCGTGCGAGCTGATCGAGGAGACTCCGACGTGCGTCGCGCGGGCGTGCGAGCCCGGGTTTGCGCGCTCGACGACGGGGCTCTGCGTGCCGGCGTACGACCGGCTCTGCCTCGGCTGCGCAGATGACGGGGATTGCGGCGACTTCCCCGGCGCGCGCTGCGCGGAGATCGGCGGCGAGCGGCGCTGTGGGATCGACTGCGCGCTCGGCTGCCCGGGCGGCTACGCGTGCCTGCCCGTCGTGGTGCCGCCGCCGTTCGAGCGCGATGGCGGCGTGGCGGACGGTGGTGCCGACGCTGGCCTCGACGCTGGCCTCGACGCTGGCCTCGATGGCGGCTCGCCCGTCCCGCCGGTGCGCGACGGCGGCGAGCCGACGACGATGCTTTGTGTTCCAACGGGTGGCAGCTGCACCTGCGAGCCGGGCGAGCGCTTCGACGTCGCCTGCGCGCTCTTCGACCCGGAGGGCACGCGCTGCGTCGGCGCGCAGACCTGCAGCGACGGGACGCTCTCGAGCTGCGCCGCGCCGGCGGAGCTTTGCGACGAGGTCGACAACGACTGCAACGGCTTCGTCGACGACGGCTATCGCGACGTCCGCGGCGCCTACACGCTCGACATCCACAACTGCGGGGAGTGCGGCGTCGACTGCACGACCTCGGCGATCCCCGAGGGCGACCTCGTCTGTGGCGGCGACCCGTTCGCGCCGAGCTGCGTGCTGCTCTGCCCCGACACCCTCGATGGGATCCAGCCGGGGGACCGCGTGGACGCGGATCAGAACATCGCGAACGGCTGCGAGTGCACGGTCTCGCTGCCCGCCGACGTGCCCGGGCCCGTGCGCACGAGCGGCGCGGCGCTCGACACGAATTGCGACGGCGCCGACGGCATCGTCATCGAGAGCTTCTACGTCACGCCGGGCGGCGACGACACGGGCCCCGGCTCGCCGACGCGCCCGCTGCGCACGATCAGCGAGGGGCTGCGCCGCGCGAGCGCGTCGATCGGGACGCCCGCCGCGCGACCGCACGTCTACGTCGCGTCGGGCAGCTACGCAGAGACGCTCGAGCTTCCGGACGGCGTGAAGCTGCACGGCGGCTATCGCAGCGACTTCCGCGCGCTCGATCCGAGCGGCTTCCGCGTCGAGGTCCGCGCGCCCGCGACGACGACCGCGCCGGGCGGGGCGGCGCTCGTCGTGCGCGGCGCGGGGGTGGTCGAGACGGTGGTCGAGTGGGTCACGCTGCGTGGCCTCGACGCGCTGACGGCCGGGGGCGCGACGTACGGCGCGTACCTCGTCGATCCGCGCGTCGCGCTGCGTATCAGCGAGACCGAGATCTACGCGGGGAGCGCGGGGGAGGGCGCGCCGGGCTCGAACGGCTCGGCGGGCGCGGCGTCGACGATGCCCGCGACGACTGGCGCGCCGAACCGCGCGGCGATGGAGGACCGCTCGAATCGCTGCACGCCCGGCGCGTCGAACACCGTGCTCGGCGGCACCGGCGGCCGAAACACCTGCGGCGGCGTCGACGTGAGCGGCGGCGCGGGCGGCAACGCGATCTGCCCGGTGTTCATGGCGCAGCAGCCGCGCGGCGAGACCGGGCGCGGCCCGCGCGGCGCCGCCGGTGGCGCGGGCGGCAACGACTCGCAGGGGCCGATCAGCGGGCTCGCGTGCAGCGCGCCCGTCTGCTGTGGGCTCGCCGACTTCACGGTGTACGACGGCTTCCTCGGGCCGCAGCCGGGCGTCAGCGGCGGCGACGGCAACTCGGGCACCTCGGGGCGCGGCTGCGCCGACGCGTTCGGGCGCTTCGACGGGGACCGCTGGGTCCCGGACGTCGCGACGGCGGGCACCGACGGCTCCGCGGGCTCAGGCGGCGGCGGCGGCGGCGCAGGGGGCGGCTCCGAGTACGAGTCGACGCCGCCCGACT
>CAIUAC010001231.1 GCA_903896985.1 uncultured Sandaracinus sp. | reverse complement strand
TGTTGCCGACGAAGTAGTCGACGCTCTCCTCGGGCAAATCTGGCGAGCCGTAGTGCTTTGGAAAGAGCGCAGCGCGCAGCCCCCGGACGATGCCGACGAGCGCGTCGCGGGACGGAAAGCCCTCGCTGCTCGTGTGCCCCGTGTGATGGTCCCACTCCGCGCGGGCAGTGCGCAGCGCCCCGACGAGCTCGTCGAGGTTCCACGCACGCCGCGCCGCGGGCGGCTTCGAGCTAGGCGCGCCCACCTGCGTCAGATGGCGAGTCCGTCGGCGCCGAACACGCCGTCGAACAGGATCGTGCTGAGGTAGCGCTCGCCCGAGTCCGGGAGCACGACGACGATGGTCTTGCCAGCGTTTTCCGGGCGTTTGGCGACGCGCACGGCGACCGCGACCGCCGCACCGCACGAGATGCCGGAGAGCAGGCCCTCCTCGCGCGCGAGACGTCGCGCGTACTCGACTGCCTCTTCGTTGCTGACCTGCTCGACTGCGTCGATCAGCGAGAGATCGAGCACGTCGGGGACGAAGCCCGCGCCGATGCCTTGGATCTTGTGTGGGCCGGGCTTGAGCGCTTCGCCTGCCCGCCTCTGCGTGAGGATCGGGCTCGCCGTCGGCTCGACCGCGATCGACACGATGGCCTTGCCGCGCGTGCGCTTGAGGTAGCGCGATACTCCGGTGATGGTCCCGCCGGTCCCGACGCCGGAGACGAGGATGTCGACCGCGCCTGCCGTGTCTTCCCAGATTTCCGGACCTGTCGTGGTCTCGTGAATCGCCGGGTTCGCCGGGTTCTTGAACTGTTGCAGCAAGACGTAGCGCTCCGGGTCGGACGCGGCGATCTCCTCGGCCTTCGCGATGGCGCCGCTCATGCCGCGCGCCCCTTCGGTCAGCACGAGCTTCGCGCCGTACGCCGTGAGGAGCTTGCGGCGCTCGACGCTCATCGTCTCCGGCATGGTCAGCGTGATCGGGTAGCCGCGTGCGGCGGCGACGAACGCGAGCGCGATGCCGGTGTTGCCGCTGGTCGGCTCGATGAGCTCCTTGCCGGCGTGCAGCACGCCGCGCTGCTCGGCGTCCCAGACCATCGCCGCGCCGATTCGACACTTGACCGAATACGCTGGATTTCGCCCCTCGATCTTGGCGAGGACGGTCGCCTGCGCGCCGTCGGTGACGCGGTTCAAGCGGACGAGCGGGGTACGACCGATCGACTTCGCGTTGTCTTCGAACCAGTGGGGCGAGCCTGTCGTCATGGAGTCTCCGTGCAAGGGCGTGCAGCGAGGAAGCGAGAAGGTAACGCGGACGGCGGTCGATGTCCTTCGAACGCGCGTCCGTTCATCCCTGGAGATGGTCGCGCGTCGCCGCAAGGGGGCCGCGCTGGATCCGCCGCCACGCGAGCCACACCACGAGGTACCCGGCGAGCGCGGCGAGGAGCCCGCGCAGATAGGCGCTGAGCGGCGTCGGCGCTTCGAGGTAGATGTGCCGCCACGAGCTCATCGCGGATTGCAGGCCAACTTCGCCGGCGCTGCCGTCCCATACACGCACGTTGAAGGGCACGAGGTCGCCCGGGCCGAATTGCGTCGCGTGACGCGCGTCACCCGTGCGTAGCGAGCGGTGCATCACGACCCGCCAGCGACCCGCGCTCCAGCGGCTCCTGCCGCGCGGGCTCGAGGCGTCGCTCGGCCGGGCTTGGTAACCCCGGGCGTCGCCTCGGCTGTAGGCCTCGCCCACCGTGCCACCGCTGAGGGCGGACCAGGTCCATACGTCCATCGGATGCGCCGGGTCGCCCATCAGCATCATCGGGCGCTGCGCGTCGTGCGGAGCGCGACGACCGACTGGCATCTGCACGTAGAGGGTGTCGGGGAGAAAGCGCTCGGCGGCGCGCGCGTTCGCTTCGGCGATCGTGAAATAGGCGGAGTCGACGCGCGGCGCGGTCGGAGCGGCCGACGGCGCCTCTCCCTCGGGGCGCGGTCGCGCGCCGACGCGCTCGTCGCGGAGCGCGTCGTTCCACTCGACGCGAATCGCTAGCTCGCGCTCGTCGTAGAGCGCGCACACGCGCACGAAGTCGACCGAGGGCGCCTGCCAGCGCGGGGCGCGAACGTATTGCCCCATCAGCGGGAGGCCAAAGGGCGTGCAGGAGCGCCACGCGGGCGCGTCGGGATCGTCGGGCAGCGGGCCCGCGACGTGGTGCGCCACCAGAGGGTCGCCCGAGACGGTGCGCTCTTCGATCAGCGACTGCGCGTACATCGCCATCGCCCAGCGGTCGCGCTCGTTGGGGACACCGTCGGTGAAGTCCGCCATCGGCGTGCCCGAGAGGCCTGTCGAGAGCGTGCGATAGAGGTCCGTGACCGTCAGGCCGCTCTTGTTGCGCCATGGGTTGGTCATGTCGTACGGGCGCACCGGATCGCCGTAGTCGTCGACCATCTCCGCGACGGCGGGGCCATCGCCGCGCCCCTCGGAGCCGTGGCAGCGCGCGCAGCCGCCCTTCGTTTGATCCATGAAGAGCTGGCGCCCGCGCGCGAGCATGGCGGGCGTGATGGGTGGCTGTGCGCCGATGCGCAGGATAGGGGCAGTCTCGCCGGCGGCCGCCGTGCGATAGGGATTGCTGTACTCATCCCAGAACGTGCCGTTGAGGTGCTTGACGTAATAGACGAGCTGCCAGCGCTGCGCCTCACTCAAGCGAAAGGTCCCTTCGCCCCAAGCGGGCATGGCCGTGCCGGGCGCGCCGCGCGAGATGGTGACGAAGAGATCCGCGTCGGTCGGAAGCTCGCCGGAGCGCGTCGTGCGAAACGCGAAGTTGCCGAGCGTGAAGTCGCGGGGGCGAGGGCGCATCACGTCCCAACCGGGACCGTCGCCCCGCCCTTGGTCGCCGTGGCAGGGCGCGCAGTACCGCCCGTAGAGGCCGCGGCCGGACGCGAGATAGGCATTGCCTGGACCCGGCTTCTGCCGGAGTTGATGAGGCGCGCGCGCCTCGATGGCGGCGCGGTCGTAGGTGGGCGCGTCCGCCGTGGCGCGGCTCGGCAGACTGCCACTCACGACGAGGAACACGGACGCGCAGGCCAGCGCGAAGCATGGAGTCGCGGCATGCGCTCGCTGCGCCTGCACGATCATTGCACGCCCGTCACGCGAGGTCGGACGCCGCTGTCGTCGTACTCGGAGAGCACGATTCTCCAGAGGTCGTCTGCCTCGAGTTCTTCGCGCCAAGCGGGCATGGCGGAGTCCCACGGAGTCGACACTGGCGGCAGCCCCGCGGCGCCCTCGTTGGCTCGCCAATACGCAGCGTCCTCGACGAGGACCGCGATCGTGCCGGGATCTCGGAAGCTCACGGGCCGGAGGGATTGCGCGCGCGCCTCGGGGCCGTCGCCGTCGTGTTTCGCACCGTGACACGGGGCGCAATCCCGGAAGTACAAGCCGCGGCCACGCACCAGCGCCCTGTGGGTCTCCGCTGCGCCGAGTCCGCGGAAGGGGTTGGTCGAGCCGACGTAGGGCGCGGCGCTCGGGCCGCTCGTGCCCGGGTGTTGCTGCCGCGTCAGCGCCGGCGGTCGCGTCTCCGGCAGAGCGTCGATGAACATCCACGCGCCGAGCGCGAGCGGCGCGATGAGCGCCACGGCCAGCGCGACGAGGTGCTGCCAGCGCCTCGACTCGCCGCGGACGGCTGCCCGAATCGGGGCGAAGAAGTCCTCCGTCGTCTGCGTGCTCGAGAAGACGTAGACGGCGAGCGTCGCGACGAGCAGCAGCAACCACCAGACCTGAATCGTCTGCGGCACCGGGAGCGGCGCGTGGTGCCCGACCGCGCGCTGGGCGAGAAACGGAAAGAGAAATCGGACGAACACGACTGCAGAGACGAAGACGACGAGCGTGCCGCCGAAGACTCCGAGGCGCGGGCGCGTCACGGCGAGGTCTCCGCGACGACCGGCAGGGGTTCGGGCGTCGGCAGCTTGCCTTTGGCGGGGCCGTCCTTCGCGAGGAAGGTGCCCAGCCAGAACACGAACGAGAGGAGCGACAGGTAGATGACCGTGATGAGGGCGACGATGTAGCCGACCTCGGCGAGACCTGGGTTCTGCGCCCGCGGCGACACGTCGCGCACGGCCATGTAGAAGTGCCAGTCTTGGCGCACGCCTGAGTGGATGTAGCCCATCAGTCCCATCGTCAGCACGATGCACACGGCGAGCGCGACGAGCGCGTATTGCGGCCGCGCGCCGACCTCGCCCCAGCGAATCCGACCGATGACGCGCGCCCCGCGGAAGATCGCGAGATCGATGGCGGTCGTCAGGATCATGGCAGTGAGCACCAACAGCACCTGACTGACGGCGAGATGTCGCAAGAACGGATTCGCGGTCTCGAGGATGAAGAAGCCGGAGGCGCCGAACACGCCGACCGCGAGGAAGGCCGTATAGCCGAGCAGAAGGCCTTGGCCGAGCTTGCCCCGGTCGCGAAACGCGAGCACGACGGCCGCGATCTGCACCACGACCTGCGAGAGGATCGCATAGGCGTGGAAGTGAAAGAGCGGACGCGCGCTCTCGGTCAGCGCGAGGCTGGTCGGCTCGAGGCGGAAGATTCGCACGACCCACGCCGTCGCGAGCGCCCCCGTCGCGAGGAGCACGCCGACTACGACCCAGCGCATCGCGCCCGCCTCACGAAAGCGCGCGAGTTCACCCTTGTTCGCGCGGCGATAGAGCATGAAGCTCCAATACGTCGAGAGCAGGATGAAGTTCACCGCGGCGTTCTTCGCGGGCATCAGCCCGAGATACTTGAGCACCGGGTGATACTGCGTGCCCATCGCCGCGGCTTCCTCCGGGCGCACCGGGAGATTGTGCGGAATGACCCACACGAGGAAGCTGAGCGCGAGGGCAGCGAGGATGTACTTCACATAGGGGCGATAGCGCTCGGCGC
>CAIUAC010001230.1 GCA_903896985.1 uncultured Sandaracinus sp. | reverse complement strand
GTCGTCGAGCCCGTTGCAGAGCTCCGCACCGGGCGCGCCCGCGGCGGCGGCGTTGCACGGCGTCGCGGTCCCGGCGGCGTTGCACGCGTAGACGCCCGTGCGTCGGCAGGCGCCGACGCCGTTGCTGCACGCGGTCCCGCGCAGCGGGTACGTCTCGTCGATCGCGCCGTCGCAGTCGTTGTCGAGCCCGTCGCAGCGCGCCTCGACCGCCTCGTAGGTCGCGGGATACGTGCAGGTCCAGCCCGTCGCGCCGCACACGGGCACCGTGCCCGCGCAGACGCCGTTCGGATTGCAGAGCGACGCGGGGACGGTCAGCCCGTTGTCGATGCTGCCGTCGCAGTCGTCGTCGCGGCCGTTGCAGACCTCGGCGCCCGCGTAGTCGCACGCGTACTCGCAGCCGTTCGCGGCGTTGTGATCGCGGTCGACCCAGCCCGTGCTGCACAGCGCGAGCTGGCAGACGTTCACGGGCGACGCGGAGACGCAGGTCGCCACCCCGTGCGGGAACGAGCAGACGTTGCCGCAGGTGCCGCAGTTCGTGACGAGCGAGAGGAAGCCCTCGTCGGTCAGGCTGTCGCAGTCGTCGTCGACGCCGTTGCAGACCTCGACGGTCGGCAGCGTCTCGCCCGTGCAGCGCAGGGCGCCCGCCGTGCACGTCATCGTGCCCGCGCGACACGCGCCGACGGCGCTCCCGCAGGCCGCACCGCCGCCGGGATTGCCTTCATCGACCGTCCCGTCGCAGTTGTCGTCGCGGCGATTGCACGTCTCGGCGCCCGTCACCGTGCACGCGTACTCGCAGCCGGTCGACGCCGCGTGATCGAGGTCGGAGTAGCCCGGATCGCAGGCGCCGAGCGCGCAGTCGCCCGCGACGCATGCAGAGGACGCGTGCGCCGAGCGGCAGCTACGCCCGCAAGAGCCGCAGTTCGTGACGTCGGTGAGGAGCGCGACGTCTTCGTCGATCAGTCCATCGCAGTCGTCGTCGTGGTTGTTGCAGGTCGCGTCGTCGACGGCGGTCTCCGTGCAGTGGTACTCGCAGCCGGTCCTGGCGATGTTGTCGAGGTCGGAGTAGCCGACGCCGCACGACGCGATCGTGCAGACCGCGGCGATGCACTCACCGAACGCGTTCGGCGGAGCGCACGGCGTACCGCACGCGCCACAATTCTCGGCGGAGGTCTGCAGGTCGAAGCCCTCGTCGATCACGCCGTCGCAGTTGTCGTCGAAGCCGTTGCAGAGCTCCGGCGCGCCGAGCGTGCAGCCGTCCGGCAGCCCCGGGCCCGCGTCGGGAAGGCCGAGATCGATGTGCCCGAAGTCGATGTGCCCGAGGTCACCGACGCCGGTGTCCGCGCGCTCGCCCGAGTCGCCGCACTCGACGCAGTACGGGTCGACGTCACAGCCGACGACGGCCGCGAGCGCCGAGAACGCCGAGATCCAGACCGCGGCGCGCAGGCCGTGAGGGAGGCGGCTCACTTCGCCACCGCCTTCTCGCCGCGCGACGCGGTCTGCCGCCGACGGCGAGCGAAGAGCGCCCCGAGCGCGAGCCCGAGCGCCGCGAGGCCGCCGACGCCGCTGCGCGTCGACGCGCCCACACCCACGGTGCAGACGCAGCCACCGCCGCCCGCCGCGAGCAAGCGCAGCGGCTCGTGCTGTCCGCCATCCACGTGCAGCCCGGCGTCGAGGCCCGAGCCGCCGTCGACGCCAGCGTCCGGCGGACCGACGTCGACGATGCACTCGCCAGCCGAGCAGAGCTGCGCCGCAGGGCAGGTCATGCGCAGGCAGGGGTCGCTGATGCAGGCGCGCGCGTCGAGGTCGCAGACCGCGCCATGCGGGCAAGTGAGCGTCGCGCAGGCGTCCTCGACGCAGGCGCCCGTCGTCGGATTGCAGACCTCACCCGCCACCGAGCAGGTGACGCCGTCGCAGAGCGCCGCGCCGCAGACGCCCGCGTGGCAGAGCTCCGTCGCGGCGCAGGTGACGCCCGCGCAGCTCGGCTCGCACGCGCCGTCGCGACACGCCTCGGCCGCGGTGCACGTCGTGGTCGCGCAGGGGTTGGGCGCGCACTCGCCCGTGAGGGCGTTGCAGTACTGGTCGCTCGCGCAGCCGAAGGTGCGGCAGCTAGGCGCGACGCAGAGCCCGGTGTTCGGGTCGCAGACGGTGCCGCCCGCGCAGTCGACGCCCTCGCACGGGAATGTGCACGTGTTGCCGCGGCAGACGCAGACGGGCACGCCGTCCGTGCCCGGCGCGCAGACCACCGCGCCGGCTTGCTCGACGGTGTTCCCCGCGCAGGTCTCGGCGACGCAGCGCCCCGCCTCGGGGACGCACCAACAGTCCGACGCCACGACGAGCGGCACCGTGCCGGTCGAGCAGCTGAAGCCGAACTCCGTCGCCGCGCACGGCCCCGCGCAGCCGCACTCGACGCACGCCGCGCCGGCGCCGCAGAGCGAGCCGGTCGCCGGCTCCTCGTCGACGGTGCCGTCGCAGTCGTTGTCCGCACAGTCACAGACCTCGGTTCCGGCCGGCGACGAGCCCACGCAGGTCTCGACGCCCGCGAGGCACTCCATCGTACCGGCGGTGCAGATGCCGACGTCCGTGCCGCACGCGGCGCCGATGCCCGACACATCGTCGACGACGCCGTTGCAGTCGTCGTCGAGGCCGTTGCAGGTCTCGACGCTCGGGCCGATCTCCCCCGCGCACGTCAGCGCGCCAGCGGTGCACACGTTGATGCCGGGGCTGCACTCGCCGGTGTCGGTGCCGCACGAGGAGCCGACGGCGAGCCCGTCGTCGACCACTCCGTCGCAGTCGTCGTCGACGCCGTTGCAGATCTCTACCGCGGGTCCGACCCCACCGACGCACGCCAGGGCGCCCGCGAGGCACGCGATCGCGCCCGCTCTGCACGGGGCGACGCTCTCACCGCAGGCCGTGCCGAGCGCGGGATCGCTCTCGTCGGTCATGCCGTCGCAGTCGTTGTCGAGGCCGTCGCAGACCTCCGCGCTCGGACCGACGGAGCCGAAGCAGGTGCCATAGGCGCCCGCCGAGCAGAGCTCCGTGCCGGCGATGCACTCGCCGACGTCCGTGCCGCAGACGCGCGTCATGCCGTCGACGACGCCGTCGCAGTTGTCGTCGAGGTTGTTGCAGACCTCGGCGGTCGGTCCGCGACCCGAGCACACGCCCCAGGTGCCCGCCGCGCAGACCTCGGTGCCCGCCGTGCAGGCCCCGACCGCCGCGCCGCACGCGCGCGTCAGCCCCTCGTCGACCGCGCCATCGCAGTCGTTGTCGAGGCCGTCGCAGATCTCCACCGTCGGGCGGCAGCTCCCGCAGACCGGCGGATCGTCGATCACGCCGTTGCAGTTGTTGTCGATGCCGTCGCAGATCTCGACCGCTGGTGGGCCGCAGACGCCGCAGGCGTTGCGCAGGCCCTCGTCGATCACGCCGTTGCAGTTGTTGTCGACGCCATCGCAGAACGTCTCCGCGGGCGGCGCGCAGAGCGTGCAGAGCGGGCGATCGACGGCGGTGTTGCTGCAGTCCGGCGGCGCGACGCCGCGCGCGGTGTTGCAGTACTTCGGCAGGCCCTCGTCGCGCAGCGTGTTGCAGGTATCGTCCGCGTTGTTGCAGACCTCGACGAGCGCGCTGTCGCCGATGATCTGCG
>CAIUAC010001229.1 GCA_903896985.1 uncultured Sandaracinus sp. | reverse complement strand
TCGCGGCGTATCGCATCGGGGAGGTCTACGAAGAGCGTCTCGGGCAGAACGAGCGCGCGGTCGCCATGTACGAGCAGGCGCTGAAGACCGCGCCCGAGTACCGCCCCGCCGTCGATGGGCTCGCGCGGCTGCGAGCGGACGCGAAGGCTTGGCCCAAGCTCGTCGACGATCTCGCGAGGGAGACGGCGACGGCGAAGGACCCCGCCCTCGCCATCACCGCGCTCGTGCGCGAGGGCGAGGTCTGGGCCGACGCGCTGCGGGAGCCGAGGCGCGCGATCGCGTGCTTCGAGGCGGTGCTCGAGCGAGAGCCGGGGCACCTCGCAGCGCTGCTCGCGCTGGAGCCGCTCTACCGCAAGACGGGCGCGTGGGAGTCGCTCGCGAAGGTGTACGTCACCGAGGCACGCGTCCTGACCGATCCTGGGGCGCGTGCCGCCGCGCTCCGAGAGCTCGCGCGACTCGAGGAGAGCCGCGCGCTCGGCACGGCCGACGCGCTGCGCGGGACCTACGAGACGGTGCTGGGACTGTTCCCTGGCGATGCGGGCGCGCTCACTGCGCTCGAACGGCTCGCGCTCGAGCGCGCCGACCGCGTCCTTCTCACGGTGGTGGACGCTCGCCTCGTCGCAGCCTCCGACGACTCGACCGTGACGGCTGCGCACCAGACGCGAATGGCGGAGTCGCTCGACGCGCAGGACGATCCGGGCGCGCTCGCGGCCTATCGCGCGGCGCTCGCCTTCGATCCGGAGTCACTCGGCGCGACCCGCGGGCTCTCGCGCATCGCCGAGCGCACGGGCGATCCAGCGACGCTCGCCGAGGCCGCCCGGCGTGAGGCTGCCGTGTCGCGCAACGGCGAAGCGGCTGCGCACTTGCTCGTGCGAAGCGCGCGCGTGCGCCTCGAACGCCTGGGCGACACCGCCGGTGCGCTCGAGGATCTCGAGCGAGCGCTCGAGCTATATGCCGACAGCGCCGAAGCCGCCGATCGCCTGATCGTGACGCTGACGCTCGCGAATGATCCCTCGAGGCTCGTCGACCAGCTCTCCCGCGCCGCGACGTCCGCGCAGACACCGGAGCGGCAAGCCGTGCTGTGGATGGAAGTCGCCCGAATCTACGCCGAGGTGCAGGGCAACCTCGCCGGGGCGATCGGCGCGCTCAATCGCGTGCTGCGCTCCTCGCCGAGCCACGTACAGACGCTCCTGCAGCTCGCGCGCCTCTACTCCCGCGACAGTCAGTGGACCGAGGCGGCGAATCTGCTCGCGCGCGTCGTGCAGCTCGCGCCAGACCGCGAGGTCCTTCGCGACGCGCACCTCGAGCTCGCGACGCTCTGGGACGAGCGGCTCGGTGAGACACAGCGCGCGCTCGTGTCCCTGCAAGCGGTGCTCGCGCTCGATGACACGAGCCGTGAGGCGCTCCGCAGGCTCGCAGAGCTCCACGGCCGCGAAGGGGACCTCGAGCGCGCGAACGGCAGCGCGCACAAGCTGCTCGACGCGTCCACGGAGCCCGCCGACCGTGCCTCGGCGCTCGTGCTCATCGCGAAGCTCGAACGACGTCGGGGTGACGCGCGCGCGGCGGCTCGGGCGCTCTACGCCGGGGTGAGCGTCGAGGGGCCGGGCGGCGCCGCCGCGGCGGACTTCAAGCAGCACCTCGCGGACAGCGGTGGCTGGGAGCACTACGCTGGCGCGCTCGCGCAATTTCTCGCGGACGCGCCCGCGAACCGCGCCGCCCTGCCGTTGCGCGTGCAGGCGTGTCTCGAGCTCGCGCACGTCCAAGACGACGAGCTCGGGCTTCGCGAGGACGGCATCGGGACGCTGCGCGCCGGGATCGCGCAGCTCGGCGAGGACCCGGGGCTCCGCGAGGAGCTCGCACGGCGCCTCCGCAAGTCGGGGCGCACCGACGAGGCCCTGCGTGAGCTCGCGCGCCTCCTCGTCGTCGACGTTGGCCGCCCCGACACCTACCGAGATCTCGCGCGCACCTACGAGGCGATGCACCGCCCCGAAGAGGCGCGCTACTCGCTGCAGCCGCTCGTCGTGCTCGGTGCGGCGCAGGCGACTGACCTCGATTCGCTGAAGACGCGCCCGCCGCGCCCGGGGCAGGCGCGCGCAGGCTCGTACGACGCGGAGGCGCTGAAGACGATCGAGGCAGGCGCGCGACACACGGTCGCCGTCGCGCTCCTCGCTACGCTGCCGGAGGCGATGGGAAAACTGTATCCCATCGATCTCGAGGGCTACGGACTCTCGACGCGCGACCGCATCGGGCCACGCACCGGCAACGCGCTGCGCACGCTCTGCGACCGGGTCGCGGGCGTCTTCGGCGTCGGCGAGTACGACCTCTATGCGCACCGCGCGCGCG
>CAIUAC010001228.1 GCA_903896985.1 uncultured Sandaracinus sp. | reverse complement strand
GACCTGCGTCGCGACGATCGCCGCCCCCGCGGCCGCTGAGCCCGCCGCCGCTGGGGCCGCTCCCGTCCCGGCCGCCGCAGTCACCGTCCCCGTCGTCGAGGTCCGCTGCGAGCTCGAGCCGCTTCCGCGCCTCGGCAACGTCCGCGCGAACGTCACGGGCGACACCGGCGCTGCCGTCACCGGCACCGCGGTCGCCATCACCGGCCCGATGGCTCGTCAGGCGACGACCGACGGCGCTGGCAACTTCACGCTGGATGGCCTGACCCCCGGCAGCTACACCGCTCGCCTCGAGGCCGAGGGCTTCCTCCTGAAGATCGCGACCTTCGAGGTCCGCCCCCGCGAGACGACGAACGTCTCGGTCACGCTCGTCAGCAAGCCGCGCCGCGCGACCGTCACGATCAACCGCCGCGAGATCGTGATCCGCCGCCAGATCAACTTCGCGACCGACAGCGACGTGATCGACGCGTCGAGCACCGGACTGCTGACCGAGATCGCCGACGCGATGCTGCGCAACCCGCAGATCACCAGGATCGAGCTCCAGGGCCACACCGACAACGTCGGCTCGGCTGACCACAACCTCGACCTCTCGCAGCGTCGTGCCGACGCCGTGCGTCGCTGGCTCATCGAGCAGGGCGGCGTCGAGGCCGGTCGGCTCGAGGCCAAGGGCTATGGCGCAACGCGCCCGCTCGTCCCGAACATCACGCCCGCCAACCGCGCGCGCAATCGGCGCTCGCAGTTCATGATCGTCGAGCAGGCCGAAGCGACGCCCTGAGTCGCGGTCCGCTCGCTCGGTTCGCCGAAGGCCGCGCCAACCCGCAGGGGAGCGCGGCCTTCGCCGTTCCAGGGCCTGCCCGTCGCGCAGGCGTGGTTCTTCCGCTGCCTGCGCTTGACCCAGGTGTGGGGCGCTCCTCATGCTGTGCCCGTGCAAACTCGTCGATCCTTGGTCTCGCTCGCGGCCCTCGGCCTCGCGCTCGCCGTCGCGCTCCCGGCCTCTGCGTCAGTGATGGTCGCGCTCGACCTGCCGACGCTCGTGCAACGTGCTTCGCACGCCGTCGTCGTGCGCGTGGAGGCCCAGCACGCTCGCTGGGATTCGTCGGGGCGCATCGTCACGGACGTCTCGCTGCGCGTCGAAGAGTCCCTGAAGGGCCGGGCGCGGCCCGGAGAGCTCCTCGTGCTCGAGCGCTTCGGAGGCGAGGTCGGGGAGGTCGGGATGCGCATCGAGGGCGAGCCGCTCTTCGAGGACGGCGCGCTCGTGCTGCTCTTCGCCGCGCCGTCGCGGCTGAACCCGGCGCACCTGAGGGCGGTCGGCATGGCGCAGGGCGTGATGCCCATGCGCGAGCGCGGCGCCCCGAGCGGAGACGACCTCGTCCTGCCGGGGGGCGACGGTCTCGCGCTCGTGCAAGGCGGGACCAGCGGGCTCGCGGCAGCGCCCCCCGCGCTCGCCTCCCCGCGCCCGCTCGCGGAGGTGCGTGACGCCGTGCGCGCGCTCTCGTCGGGAGCCCGCCGTGCGCCCTGAGCGCCGCCTCGCTGTGCGCGCCCTGCGCGCCGCGCCGGGTGTGCTCGCGGCGTTCGCGGCCCTCCTCATCGCGCTCGCCGTGCCGCCCTCGGCGCGCGCCTGGTGTCGCATGACCACGTCCCAGTTGCCGGCGCCCTTCGGGATGTGCCCCACGGGCATCCCCCTCGAGTGGCACCGCCCGTGCTCGCGCTACAACATCTTCGCCGACGGCTCGCGCACGCTCCCGCTCGCGACGGTGCGCACCATCTTCGAGACGTCGTTCTCGCAGTGGGAGTCCATCGACTGCACCGGCGTCACGGTCGACGGGATGCCCAACCTCGAGGCGCATTTGAGCGCCAGCGCGAGCCAGTGCGACGCCTCCGCGTACGTCACGGGCGGCGCCAACGTGAGCACGATCGTCTTCGTGCAGGACTGGGCGGCGCGCGACTACGACTCGAGCGCGTACGCCGTCACGACGGTCTGGCACAGCACCCGGACCGGCGAGATCTACGACGTCGACATGGAGATCAACGAGGACGGGCACACCTACGCCGACTGCCCAGCGGCCACGGGCTGCGCCGATGGGCGTGTCGACCTCCAGAACGTGATCACCCACGAGGCTGGTCACTACTTTGGGCTCGCGCATACGCCGATCACCACCGCCGCGATGTTCGCGAGCTCGGTCGCCGGAGAGGTCGGCAAGCGCACGCTCAAGCCCGACGACGTCGAGGGCTTCTGCACCGTCTACCCGCCCGGGCACTTCGACGGCGTGGCCTGCAACGACACGCCGCGCGGTGGTGCGACGCTGACCTGCGGCGCCGTCGACGAGGGCTGCGGCTGCAGCGCCGTCGGCGCAGGCACGTCCACGTCGGCGCTCGTCGGCTTCGCCCTCCTGGCCCTCACCGGTGTCGTGGGGGCCCGTCGCCGAACGCGCCGCGCCGTCTAGGTCTTCGGCTTGAAGAGCCCGCGCAGGCTTACGTCGGGCGAGCGGACGACGAGGGCGCCGAGCCCCGAGAGCACGGTGTTGCGTGCCACGCTGTCCCAG
>CAIUAC010001227.1 GCA_903896985.1 uncultured Sandaracinus sp. | reverse complement strand
CTGCGTCGCGACGACGACGCCCACGCCGAACGCGCGCGCCTGCTTCATCAGCGCCACGATGGGCCGCTTGGTCGGCGGGTTCGCGGGGTGCGGCGGGATGAAGCCGTACACCTCGTCGAACACCACGAGCCCCCGCAGGCGCTGGCTCCCGGGGAGCGTGCGCACCCACGACAGCACCTCCTCCATCACCACGCCGAGCACCAGCGCGCGCTCGTCGTCGTCGAGGTGCGCGACGCTCAAGACGACGACCGGCGTGCGCCCGTCCTTCGGCGTCATCCACTCGCCGACGTCGAGCGTCGCGCCCTGCCGCCAGCCCGCGAACGTCGGCGACGCGAGCAGCGTGTTCAGCCCCGCCGCGAGCGCGCGCCGGTCGCTCTTGGACAGGAACTCGTCGATCGACAGCGCGCCGATCTCCTCGACGGGCGGCTCGAGCACGTCGCGCAGCAGCGCGCCCAGCTCCGCAGACTCCCCGGCGAGCAGGCGCCGCTCGGCGAGCACGCTCAAGAGCACGTGCTCGCGGCTCTTGGCCGGATCGGGGTCGCGCCCGAGCAGGCGCAGCACCAGCGAGATGGCCGCGCTCAGCGTCGCGCGCGCGGTCTCGAGGTCCGTGTCCCACCGCGCCGACCGGCGCTCGAGCGACGAGAGCAGATGCAGCGACTCCCCCGCCGTCGAGCCCGGCGTGATCACTCGCACGTCGGTCTTGTCGTGAAACGCGCGCAGGGCGGGCTCGTCGATGCCCCAGCCGAGCAGGCTCGCCATGCGCTCCTCCGCGAGCGCTGCGGTCACCTCGTCGAGGGTGCGCGTCTCGCTCGCCGACCGAGACGCCTCGGCCCACGGCCGCACGAGCGCGGGGTCGAAGGACGGGAACGCGAGCAGCAGGTTCGGCAGATCGCCCTTCACGTCGATGACCAGGACGGGCACCTCTGCGCGCAGCGCCTCCTCGACCATCACCGTGATCAGCCCGGTCTTGCCGCTGCCCGTCATGCCCACCACCACCGCGTGCGTCACGAGGTGGTGGGCAGGCAGGGCATACGGCGTCGGCCGCGCGGTGCTCTCGACGGGCCGCGCCTGGCCCATGTGCAGCTCGACGGTCACGCGCGCGTGTCGAAGGGATCCGAGCCAGGCATCCCAGGCGCGACGCGCGGCGTGACGACGCTGCCGCCGTTCGTCGGCGCGGGCGCCGCGACGACCGGCGCATCGGGGTTCACGCCCGTCCCGTCGTCGAGCTCGCCACCTGGGCGCCCGCTCAAGAAGCCGAGCGCGCGCAGCGCCGTGCGGTCATCGACGACGGCGCGAGCGATCGTGCTCCACTCGAGATACCAGTCCCAGAGCGCGGTCTCTCGCGCGAGCTCCTCAGCCTCGCTGACGCTGCGCGTGGGGTCGAAGGACCCGTCGAAGGTGCCGAGGTCCGCGAGCAGCCTCCTCGCGTCCGCGAGCACCGGCTCGGTGAGCCCGCGCTGCACGAGCAACGCGCGTGCCTCCGCACCCTGCGCGAGCGTGCCGAGCGCGTCGATCCGCTCGAGCAGCGTGCCGACCGAGAGGATCACCTCCGCACCGTCGGTCTGCGTGAGGTTGTTGAAGACGAACGCGTACACGGCAGGAAACCGCGTCCGGAGCGACGCCCCCACGATGGGGAACCACTGGTTCTCCCAGGCGTCGAGCACGAGCAACAGCTTCGGATCCGGCTCCGTGGGCAGGGCGCTGAGGTCGAGCCGACCGCGCGTCAGCTCGCGCAGGAGCTGCCAACCGCGATCCACGTCGGCTGGCATCATGCCGTGCGCGGCGAGCCGCCACGCGGCCCGCCGGTTGCTCAGGCCCATCAAGATCTCGAGCACGCGGGTCGCCTTCTGACCAATCGTCAATCTCGCCATGTCTCCTCCGTTGGCCGCTACCCCTGTCGGCCGCGGGGAAAATGTGCCCAAAACCGCTCAAAGCCGTCAACGGAATTTTGTGTCTTTATCCGCCTGCGAAGGAACCAGTTGACCATGCGCACCCAAGGAGGGGCCTCACCGGGCGCCATCTTGCGGCCGCGAACGGCCCCAAAGACGTCGCGCGCGCCGGTCCCCGGTCCGCGACCGCCGGTCCCCGCTCAAAAAACGCCGATCCCCACGTTTAAAACGCTCATCCCCCCTTCCGAAAACGCCAGTCCCCAACAAAAAAGCGCCGGTCCCCGGTCCCGAAAACGCCGGTCCCCGGTAAAAAAACGCGGATCCCCGCCTTCCGGGGGCCATTCCCCGTGGGGACTCGCGTTTCAGAGGCGGGGACCTCGCCTTTCGATGCCCGCGCATCAGCCCGCGAGCCCAAAGGGGGCGTTTTCGACCGTGCGCGCCCCCTCGAGGATGCTGTTCGCGCGCTCCGAGGCCAACTGAGACACTCGACGGTCACAACGTGCCGACGCCACCACCGAGAAACACGGGAAGAAATGCCGGTTTCCACCCCCAAGGCAGCCCGTCGTCTGGTCATGTGGACCGTCGCGGAGGCAGCGCCGGGCACTCGCGCCGGTCGCGGGGATCGTCGCGGAGGCAGCGCCCGGCAATCCGCACGCGGGCACACATCATCGCGGAGGCAGCGCCGGGCGCTCGCGCCGGTCGCGGGCATCATCGCGGAGGCAGCGCCGGGCACTCGCGACGATGGCGACCGCGAGTTGCGCGTTCTCGCGAACGCTACCGACACCTACCGGCCCTGGCTCAGCCGCTCAGAACACGCGCTCAGGCACGAAGACGATGTCGCCCGTCGCGAGCGGCACGTCGCTGGCGCCGCCGCCGGTGACGTCGTCCACCTGCACGCGATAGCGGCGGACCTGGCCGTTCACGCGACGGCTGACCACCGTGCTGTTCCGGGACGCGAGCGGCGTGAAGCCGCCCGCCAAGCTGATCGCCTGCACGACGGTCAGCCCGCTCGACATCGGGAAGGTCCCGGGACGCGCGACCGCGCCCATGATGCTGATGCGCTTGGAGTTGTACTCCTTGACCAGCACCGACACCTGCGGGTCCCGCAGGTACTGCCCGCTCCGCAGGCGCTCCGAGAGCAGGTCCGCCACGGCAGTCGGCTCGAGGCCCGCGACGGCGAGGCGCCCGACGAGCGGGAAGTCGATGCTCCCGTCCTGCGCCACGCGGTACGTCGCCGCGAGGTCGGCCTCGCCAAACACGCGCACGTCGAAGACGTCGCCCGAGCCGAGCGTGGTGTCGTCACCCGGCAAGACGGGCAGCGTCGTCGTCACGCTCGCTCCCCCGCAGGCGGAGAGCAGCAAGAGCGCGAGGCTGACGAGGAGGCTACTGCGCACGGCGGATCGCATATTCACGAGCTAGGATGCGCGGGACCGCGCGTCCGTTCGACTCAGTAGAAGGCGCGAACGCCGAACCAACCTTCGAACTTGTTGTAGCCCGCGGGATCGAGCGTCGTCACGCCGGGCATCTCTTCGAGCGCGTAGCGGTAGTCTGTGAAGTCGCCCGTGTAGCGGAGCGTCGCGTTCAAGCCGAGCCAGTTCGTCAGGCGATACTCTGCGAAGATCCCGGTGGCGACGCGGATGTCGCTGCGGTTCGTGCTGCCGTCGGTGTTCGAGCCAAGCGCGGTGGTGCCGTCCGCCGCGACAGGCACCCCGAAGGCGACCAGCCCGAGGGAGGCGTCCGCGCCGACGAGGAACGAGCCGCCCAGCATGAGCTGGAAGTTCACGTACCCGCGGTCAGTCCGCATGAAGTTGCCGATGTAGGACGGCGAGAAGTTGCGGTCGTAACCGAGCGCGAACTTGACGTTGCTGCTCGCCTGCCAGCGAAGCTCCGCCTGGGCGGCGACCGAGTCGAAGTCGTCCCGCGTCCCGTACCAGCCGGCCGCGTAGCCGACCATCAGGCTGAGCGAGAGGCGGTTCGTGAAGGCGCCGTTGATGCCGACGCGCGTGCGCAGGTTGAAGCCGTCCGACAGCAACGGCGAGATGCCGCCCGCCGAGAAGGACGGGTACGTCCTGTACTGGCCCTGGAAGTCGTAGACGAAGGCGGTCTGCGGCAGAAAGCGGAAGCTCGCGCCGCCCGTGAAGTTGTGGGTGAGCGCGTTCGCGAACTGGAAGTCAGTGCCGTCGAAGAAGTTGTAGAGGAGCGAGTAGCCCACGCGGCCCGCGAGGACGCGCCCGGGCGTCCCGAACGAGAAGTCGACGCCCGCGTCGTTCTCGTTGCGCCCGAAGTCGAAGCGCGCCGCGCCGACGCCGGCGCCGCGCTGTTCCGTGAAGGGCCGAATCACCCGCGAGAAGCGCTCGTGGAAGGCGATCGTGAACGGCCTCTCAGGCAGGATGACTAGGTTGAGGTCGGCGTCGAGGCCGACGTTGTTCTTCGCCTGGTCGGCGAAGAACGCGTAGTACGACGCGTCGATCCCGCCGCGGAACGTAATGGACGGCGGGGAGGCGGTCGCGCTATCGCGCGCCTCACCCTCGGCCGCGCGCTGCGTGCCGAGCGTCGAGAACAAGAGGTGCGGCGTGACCCGCAGGATGCCCGAGGGCACGATCGCGGTGCTCGTCGCGCCGCCGTCGCTGAAGAAGACGTTGGAGTCGTAGCCGCCCTCGATGCCGATGCCGGGGTGAAGCTCGAAATCTCCCAAACGAATGCCCGGGCCCTCCGCGCGCTTGCGGTCGGAGAGCCAGTCTTGGGCGACGGCAGGGGCGGCGGCGGTCAGGGCCGTCGCTAGGGCGAGCAGCCCTCCCAGCAGGCGAACGATACTCAAGCGCATGTCCCGGGAATCTCCGAAGTATTGGGGCTCAACGACAGCCCCTCGTGAGCTCAGCTCTCAGATCGTGGGTGGATGGTCGGCACTCACGTCGTCGGGCTGGCCGGCGGCGGGATGAAGGGGACGGGCACTTCGGGGAACGACGGTACGGCGGTGGCGTCTTCTTCGGGCGTCGCCGGGTCGATGCTGGTCTCGACGCGCGTCGTGCCGGTCTCGAAGATGTCCTGGCCGACGCACTGGTTGGCCTCTTGCTCGAGCGTGCGGAACTTCTGGCTGAGGACGGTGAGCACCGTGAACTCGTGGTTCCGGCGATCGTCGTCGTTCATCTGCACGGCCTCGCGGAGCGAATCGCCGCGGGCGCCCGCGGTCCGGAGGTTGGCGTTGACCTGGGTCAGCTTATCGTTGAGGCAGGTGACGCGCATGATGTCGCGCTCACGGCGGGCCTCATCGAGCATCTGCTGAACGCGGCGGCTGATCTGCGTGGCACGGGTGCCGATGCGCTCGGCCTCGGCGACCTGCTCGGG
>CAIUAC010001226.1 GCA_903896985.1 uncultured Sandaracinus sp. | reverse complement strand
CGACTCCGCCGCCGCGCCCGTCGACGAGCACGCCGACCTCATGGCCGACCAGCGCGCTGCCGAGGGACAGAGCGCGCCCAGCACGAGGCGACGCGCGACCGACCCCGATGCGCGTCCGGCCGACAGCCTCTCGCACCGCTGGCAGGTCGGCCTGCGCGTCGGCGCCGGCGTCGATGGACGCTTCTCGATCAAATACGCCAACGGCCCGTCGTGCGGCACGGCCGGCGAGGCGTTCTGTCGGCGCGTTGGGACGGGCCTGCTCGACGTCGAGCTCGGCTTCGGCGTCAGCGACAAGATCGAGCTCTCGGTGCTCGGCCGCTTCGGGCTCGCCGACGACGCCGCGGCGCAGGCGCTCCCGCTCCTGCTCGGGCTCGGGGTGCGCGCCTTCAGCTCGCCGCACACGATGGTCAAGCTCTTCTTCGGCGCGCGCGCGATGGTCGACTTCACCGCCTCGGACGTGCCGGACTACAGCTCTTTCGATCTCGGGCTCCGCGGGGAGTTCGGCGTGATGGTGGACGTACTTCGCTACCTCGGGCTCTACGCGCAGCTCGGCGTCGGCATTCACTTCCTCAACGCGCTCAACTTCATCGGCGACGTGACCGGGGGCATTCAGGCAAGGATTCCGTGAGCAACCCTCCAGGCGCGAGCGCGTCTACACAGTCTGCGACCGCGCCCATCGTCCGCCCGCCCCTCGCGCGCGTGGTGCTCGTCACCGGGAAAGGCGGCGTCGGCAAGACTACCGTCTCCGCGGGGCTCGCCGTGGCGCAGGCCGCGCGGCACGGTCGAGCGGCGCTGGTCGAGTTCGGAGACGGCGAGTCCGGCCTGCGCGCGCTCGGCAAGCAGCGGGGCGTCGATCACATCGTCATCAAGCCTGACGAGGCGCTGACGCGCGCGGCCTCGCCGCTCTTCGGCTCCGGCTTGTTCGCGAAGATCGCGCTCGGCAATTTCGCCGTCAAGCGGATGCTCAAGGCCGCTCCGGCGCTGCGCGAGCTCGCGATGCTCGAGTGCATTCGGCTCGTCGCCGCGGACAAGCCCGACCGTTATGTGATCGTCGACATGCCCGCGACGGGGCACGGGATCGCGTGGCTGCGCGTGCCGAAGCAGCTGCGCGAGGTCTCGCAGGCGGGGCCGTTCTTCGAGCTCTGCGACCGCGTCGTGCGGGAGCTCGTCTCGCCTGGGCGTTGCTCGCCCGTCGTCGTGACCCTACCGGAGAAGCTCGTGCTGAAGGAGACGCTCGAGCTCTGCGAGGCGATGGAGAACGTCGTGGGGCTGCCCGCGGCGCGCCTGATCGTCAACCGAATGCCCTCGGAGATCGCGCACGAGGCGGTCCTCGAGGCGCGCACGCTCGGCGAGGGGAAGCAGCCGCTCGCCGCCGCTGCCCGTGCGCTCGCCGACGTCCTCGCCGCGCGCGAGGTCGCCCGACGCGAGGCGCTCGCGGCGCTCGACGACGCCAAGACGAGCGGCCCAGCGCTCGTGCCCGTGCTGCTGCCTGAGTCGCCGATCGACCCGAGCGCGAAGCAGGTCGCCGACTGGCTCCTCGCGGGAGGCGCGCTGCCATGAGCGCCCGCCCCTCACAGCCCCCACACCCGGCGCCGCGCGAGCCGCGCGTGATCGTCTGCGCGGGAGGCGGCGGCGTCGGCAAGACCACGACCTCCGCGGCCCTCGCGCTCGCCCTCGCGCGCAAGGGCCTCCGCACGCTCGTCGTCACGATCGACCCAGCGCGCCGCCTCGCGGACGCGCTCGGGGTCACGATCGGTCCGCTCCCGCACGTCGTGCACGTCGATCCGTCGACGGGGGATCGACTCTGGGCGCTGATGCCCGAGCCCCAGGCGTCGACGCGCACCTTCATGGAGTTTCTCTTCCGCGACGAGCCTGCGTCGCTCGAGCGGCTCTTCTCGAACCGCCTGTTTCTCGCGCTCTCCGATGCGCTCGCGGGGATGCACGAGCTCGTCTGCATGACGCTCGTCGCGCGCGCGGCGAGCGAGCACACGTTCGACTACGTCATCGTCGACACCGCGCCCTCGCGCTATGCGCTCGACTTCGTCTCGTATCCCCCGCGCCTCGCTGCGCTGCTCGAGAGCCGCGCGCTCGGCTTCTTCGGCTCACTCGCGGACCGCAGCGGCGTGCACGAGACCGAGGGCGCTGCCGCAGGGCTCGCCCGCAAGACCGCGGAAGCCGCCCTCGCGCGCGGGCTCGGCGGGCGCCTCGTGCTCGATCTGACGAGCCTCTTCTCGGAGATGCTCCGCGTGCGCGAGCGCTTCGCGGGGCTCGCCAATCAGAGCGCGCGGCTCCTGCTCGGGGAGTCCTCGCGCTATGTGCTCGTCGCCGCGCCGACCGGCTCCGCGCTCGCCGACGTCCGCTTTCTCGCGCGCAAGCTCGAGAAGCTCGGGCGCACTCCCTCGGCCGTGGTGCTGAACCGCGCCGACGTCGCCCCGCGCGCCTGGGCTGCGGCGCTGCTCGCGGACGCGCAGACCCCGCCCGCCCTGGCGATGGCCATCCGACAGATCGAGGCGGAGCGCGAGGCGCGCACCTCCGCCGCGGACCAGATGTCCGAGGTGCTCGCGCGCCACCTCGCGAGCGTGCCGCGCGTGCGCCTGCCGTTCGTCGAGTCCCGCGGCCCGGCGGAGATCGTGCTGCGACTCGCGGACGAGGTCGCGAGCGGTCTCAGCGTGCTCGCCGGCGTCTAGCGACGGCGCCGTCGCGCTCAGCGGCGTGGAGCCTCGCGAGGAGGCTCGCTCCTCAGAAGATGCTGTCGCGCCCTTCGAAGCGCGGCACGAGCGCCTCGACGACCGCGGCGAGATCCTCCGGCGTCACGCCGCAACAACCGCCGAACACGGAGGCGCCGCGCGCTGACAGCTTCAGCGCTTGGGCGACGAACTTGTCCGGCCGGACGCGCGCGGGCAGGTCGGGTAGACACCCCCATGGCACGCCCACCTGCGCGATTACCGCGGCGGCGCGCTCCGCCTCGCCGAGCGTCGCTCCGCCGTTGACGCAGACGACATCGGCGCCCGCGGCGCGGACGGCGCGCGAAGCGAGCGCGAGATCGTCACCCGAGAGCAGGTGCTGATCGAAGGTGACGGCGAACGACGTGAACGTGGGCAGCCCGGTCCGCACGGCAGCAGCGGTCGCCGCGACGGCCTCGCGCATCGTCGGCATCGACTCGAGATAGAGCGCGTCGCAGCCCGCGGCGAGGAGCCGCTGAGCGTGCTCGCCGTGGTCCTCGTGGAGGACGTTGTCCGGCGGGGTCGCGTCCGGGTCATCGCGCCCCTCGAGCGGGGACATCACGCCGGCGACGGCGACCGAGCCAGGCACCTCTTGCACCGTGTCCATCGCGAGGTCGACGGCGCGGTTGGTCAGCGCGGCTGCGCGATACTCGTAGCCGACCTTGCGCAGGACCCGCGGCGTCGTGCACGCGGTGTTCGCCCGAATCACGTGGACGCCGGCCGCCACATAGGCGCGATGGATCGCCGAGATGTTCTCCGGCATCTCGCGCAACGCCGCGCCTGAGCCGAGCGGCACCGGCGGCACGAAGCCTAGCTTCTGAAGCGCATACGTGAGCCCACCGTCGAAGATCACGGGGAGACCCGCTCCGAGGCGGAGGCGGAGGCCGTGCGCGGCGGTCGTTGGCACGCCGCGAGGATACGTTGCGTGCGCGGGTTGGGCAAAGGCAGTTGTGAAGCCGACCACAGTTGAACCCTCGCTCGCTCAAGGCCGCGCGAGCACGCGCTTGGCGACGAGCGCCGCGAGCGCCGCGACGAGGGACGCCGACGCCTCCTCGACCTCGACGTCCGCGACCCCGCGTAGCCGTCGCAGCGCCGCGTCTGTACCGACCGCGCCGACGACGACCGAGAGCGTCGCGCGGTAGAGGCCGAGCGAGGCATGGCCCTCGACCACCGTGACGTCCGTGTCCGTGGCGAGCGCGCTGATCGCCCGCACGACGTCCTCGCGGGTCGTCCCCGCGCGCGCCTCCTCGAGCGACGCGACGCGCAGGCCCTCGCCCTCGAGCGCTCGCGCGAAGTCGGCTGCGGCACGCCGACGGGCGGCGCGGGCGCCCGCGACCACGACGAGGGCGCCGGGCGCCGGCCGGAGCGCCTCGGGAAGACACCGATCGAAGCGCGGCTCACGGTCGGGCGCAGGCTCCGCCGCCGTGCCGAGCACGGGCAATCGGACGCGCGTCAAGTCGCGCCGGGGAGCCCGCGCTCGACCTCGAAGCCGTCGGCCTCCCAGTGGAGGAAGCCGCCCGCGAGGAAAGCGACGGTGACCCCCTGCGCGCGCAGGCTGTCTGCGAGTCCGCGCACGTCTTCCGTGGTGCGCCCGTAAAGCACGCGCACCCGACCGTCGGTCGGGAGCAGCTCTTGAGCGCGCGTGAGCACGTCCGCCGCGGGCACGTTGACCGCGCCGGGGATGTGATAACGGGCGTAGTAGCT
>CAIUAC010001225.1 GCA_903896985.1 uncultured Sandaracinus sp. | reverse complement strand
GCCCTCCGCGACGCCCTGCACCTCGTCGACGAGCGTCTCGTCGCTCGTCAGCCGCCCGAGCGTGCCCTCCCCGCGCGCCGTCCGCCCCGTCACGTCGCGCACGTCCGCGAGCACGCCCTCGAGCTGCTCCGCCGAGCGCTGCACGCTCTGCACTGTGTCGGCGATGCCGCCGACGGTCTCGCCGATCTCGCCGCCGTTGCGCGCGAGCAGGCTGTTCGCCTGCGCCGTCGCGCGCTCGACGTTCGCGAGGATGCGCTCGAGCTGCGGGGCGGACTCGCTGATCATGCCGTCGACGCCGCGCAGCGCGTGGGCGATGACCTCTTGGTTCTCGTGGATCGTCTCGTTGATCGCGGCGAGCGCGTCCGAGAGGTTCGCGAGCGCGAGGCTCATCTGCCGCCCGCCCTCGTCCGTGCCGAAGGTGCGCTCCATCTGCCGCGTGATGTTCAGCACCGCGTCGCTGATGCGCGCGACGTTGGCGAGGATGGCGTCCGTGCCCGGCGTCTCCTGCGCGGTCGCGATGCGCGCGCCGTCGTGCACGACAGGATGCGTCGCCGTGCCCGGGTTGATGGCGAGCACCGCCTCACCGAGGATCGAGGTCGTCTTCTTCGCGACGAGCGCGTCGTCGTGGAGAGCGACGCCCTTGCGCATGCGGATGTCGATGCGCGCCTGCGCGCCCCAGAGCCGGATCTCGTCGATGTAGCCGACCTGGATGCCGGCGACCATCACGCGCGACTTCGGCACCAGGCCCGAGGCGTCCTGAAACACGGCCCAGACCGTGTAGCCATCATCGCCACCGCCGCGCTCGTCGACGGCCCGATACACCAGCCAGCTCGCCACGAGCGCGACGACGACGAGCAGGCCGACCTTGGCCGCGGTCCACGAGTCGCGCATTCGGCGGGCATCGTACGGGCGCGCTCCACTGTGGGCAACCGGCGAGACCCGGCGCGCGACGCCGCAGCTCGGCGTCACGCGATCGACGTTGACCGCGCGGCTCGCCCTTTGGCATGGTGCGCGTCGTGCGAGCCCACCAGACAGCGCGGTTCCTCCTTCTATTCTCGGCGCTCGCACTCACGGCCGGCTGCAGCCGTCGCATCGCGACGACTCCCGTCGCAGACCCTGAACCGAGCGCGGTGCTGCCGAGCGCCCCTGAGGTCCAGACCGCGCTGCCCGAGGGCACGAGCTGCGCGGGCCGCGGCGACTGCACCACGGATCAGATCTGCGTGCGCAACGTCTGCAGCTACCGGCTGACGAGCGCTGCGGGCGAGATCCTCGCGACCGCCGCGCGCGCTCAGGTCGACGCGGGCGATCTCGAAGGCGCACTCCGCACGTACGACCAAGCCGTGGAGGCGTTCGACGCGGCCGAGGCTCCCGTCCCCGCCCGCGTCGTGTGCGGCGCTGCGGGCGCATCGTTGCGCGCCGCGCGCACGCCAGAGGCGCGGGAGCTCGCGGCCAAGAGCGCCGACCGCTGCTTCCGGCGATCGCTGCCGGGCGCGCCAGAGCGCACCGACGTGCAGGTCGCCCTCGCGCGCCTTCGCTACGACGGGCTCGCGATGGGGCGCTTCGATCGTCCGGAGCCCGCCGATCAGTTCTTCTCTGCGCCGCCGACGCGCCCGACCGTCGACGCGATCGACATCGCCATCGACATGGCGCAGCAGCCCGATCAGCCGGGCTACGCGGAGCTGCGGGCGGCGCTGCAGGGCGAGCCCGCGCGGCGCTCGATCGCCGACTGTTTCGTGCAGGACTGGGAGCTGCGGCACGAGCGACAGGCGAGCGCCGCCCTGACGCTCAAGCTGACGACGCGGCTGCGGGACATGGGCGACTACGACGCCTACGAGGGGACCGCCGAGGTGACCCGCACGACGCCCGCCGAGGAGGGCTTCGAGGCTTGCCTCGCGAGCGCGCTGACGACCGTGCTCGGCACGGGCCCCCGCATGAACCGCATCGTCGCGTGGCAGTCGCCCTTCGAGGTCGCTGCGCGCCTGCAGTGAGGGCGAGGCAGAGCGGCTTACGCGCCGCGGCTCGTGCTACAAGCGGGCGCCATGGCAGACCCGATCAGCCTCGCCGAGGCGGTGGTACTCGGAGTGGTCCAAGGGGCGACCGAGTTCCTCCCCGTGTCGAGCGATGGGCACCTCGCGATCGGCGCGATGCTCTTCGGAAATCACGAGATGCCGCTCGCGTTCGTCGTGATGCTGCACGCCGGCACGCTGCTCGCGACGGTGATCGCGTTTCGAAAAGACGTCGCGCAGCTGACCGTGAGCCTCGCGCGCGGGCTGCGTTCGCCGCGCGACTACCTGAAGACCGACGACGGCTGGCTCACGCTGACGATCGTCGTCGCGTCGGTGCCGACGGCGATCGTCGGGCTCTTGCTCGAGCACCGCGTCGAGGCGTGGGCGAGCGTGAAGTGGATCGTCGGCGTGTGCCTGCTCGGCTCCGCGGCGATCATCGCGCTCCCGGCGCTGGTGCGTGGCAAGACGGAGCGCCTCACCGTGCCCGCCGCGCTGCTCCTCGGCGCCGCGCAGGGGCTCGCGGTGCTGCCGGGGCTCTCGCGGAGCGGCACCTCGATCGGCGTCGCGATGCTGCTCGGGATGACCGGGCCCAAGGCGTTTCGCCTCTCGTTCCTGATGTCGCTCCCGGCGGTCGGCGGCGCGGTGCTGCTGAAGGCGCTGCACCCCGAGGCGCTCGAGGGGCTCGGCGCACAGGCGGCCATCGGCGCGGTCGTCGCCTTCGTCGTCGGCTTGCTCGCGATCTGGGCGGTGCGCGAGTCGGTGAGCCGCGGCAAGCTCTGGGCCTTCGCCGTTTACCTCACGCCGCTCGGCATCGCGCTGATCGTCTGGCAGTTCTTCTCTTGATCGACCTCGGAGCTCGGATATGACGACGACAAGCAGCGACCCGCGCGTGTACGCGGTGGTGATGGCCGGCGGACAAGGCACGCGCTTCTGGCCGCTCTCGCGCGGCAAGACGCCGAAGCAGCTCCTGCCGCTCGCCGGCGGGGAAGAGTCCCTCTTGCGCGCGACCGTCCGCCGCATCGCGGACCTCGTGCCGCCCGAGCGCGTGCTGATCGTCACCGGCCTCGGCCTGCGCGACGCGGTGCTCGCGGAGCTGCCCGAGCTGCCGCCGGAGAACGTCCTCGCCGAGCCCGTCGGTCGCAACACCGCGCCTTGCGTCGGCTGGGCCGCGGCGACGGTCGCGCGGCGTGATCCGGCCGGCGTGCTCGCCGTGCTCGCGGCGGACCACTTCATCCGCGACGAGCCCGGCTATCTCGAGGTCGTGCGGCGCGCGGTGCGCACGGCGGCGAGCGGCGAGATGGTGACCGTCGGCATCCGGCCGACGCGACCGGAGACGGGCTACGGCTACCTCGAGGTCGGCGAGCCGCTCGCGGACGGCGTGTTCCGCGCCAAGCGCTTCGTCGAGAAGCCGGACCGCGCGCGCGCCGAGGACTTCCTCCGCGCGGGGACGTTCCTCTGGAACAGCGGGATGTTCTTCTTCCGCGCAGACGTCGTGCTCGCGGCCATCGAGCGCTTCCTGCCGCAGCTCGCGCGCGGGCTCGCGGAGTACGACGTCGCGGCGAAGTCCGGCGAGGAGACGGCGGCGGTCGCGCGCACCTACGCGACGCTGCCGAGCGTCTCCATCGACACGGGCGTGATGGAGCGCGCCGAGCAAGTCGCCGTCGTGCCGGGCGACTTCGGCTGGTCGGACGTCGGCTCGTGGACGACCGCCTACGAGCTCGCTGACAAAGACGCCGCGGGCAACGCGCTGCCGAGCGACGCCGTCGCCGTCGACAGCGAGCGCAACTACGTGCGCGCGCCGCACGGCAAGCTCGTCGCGCTCGTCGGCGTCGCGGACCTCGTCATCGTCGACACCGACGACGCGCTCCTCGTGATGCCGCGCGAGCGCGCGCAGGACGTGCGCGCCGTCGTCGACGCGCTCCGCGCCCGCGGCTCGCTCGACAAGCTGTAGCCCCGCTTTGCCAGTCGCCCCGCTCGATTCCACGTTCGTCTGCCCGAGCAGAGCCTCCCGGAGACCGCGCCCATGAGCATCGTGACCACCAACGTCTTTCGCGAGTACGACATCCGCGGCGTCGCCGATCGTGACCTCCCCGACGAGCTCGCGCGCGACCTCGGGCGCGCCCTCGGGACGTTCCTGCGACGGGCGGACAAGCACCGCATCGCGCTCAGCCGCGACTGCCGGCTCTCGTCCCCGCGGCTGCACGCGGCGCTCTGCGAGGGCTTGCTCGAGGCCGGGCTGACGCTGATGGACCTCGGGATGCAGCCGACGCCGCTGATGTACTTCGCGGTCTTCTTCTACGATCTCGACGGCGGCGTGCAGGTCACGGGCAGCCACAACCCGCCCGGCGACAACGGCTTCAAGATGATGATCGGCAAGGCGTCGCTGTTCGGCGCGGACATCCAGGTGCTCCGCCGCATGATCGAGGCGCGCGACTTCGATCGCAGACCCGGCGGGCGCGTCGAGGAGCGCGACCCGGTTCCGGCGTACGCCGCGTACATGAAGGGGAACATCCGGCTCGGCCGCACGGACGTGAAGGTCAGCTTCGACGCGGGGAACGGCGCCGGCGGGCACGCCGCGCTCGCCGCGTTCCAGGCGGTCGGGCTCTCGCCCGAGACGCTCTTGCTCGAGCCGGACGGGCACTTCCCGATCCACCACCCGGATCCCTCGCAGCCCGAGAACCTCGCGCTCTTGATCGCGCAGGTGCGCGCCGAGGGGCACGAGCTCGGCATCGCGTACGACGGCGACGCGGATCGCATCGGCGTCGTCACCGCCGAGGGCGAGACGCTCTGGGGCGACAAGCTGCTGATCCTCTTCGCGCGCGCCGTGCTCGCGTCCCGCCCCGGCGCGGCGGTGCTCGGCGAGGTGAAGTGCTCGCAGACGCTCTACGACGACATCGCCGCGCACGGCGGCCGGCCGATCATGTGGAAGACCGGGCACTCGCTCATCAAGCAGAAGATGAAGGAGGAGCACGCGCTCCTCGCCGGCGAGATGAGCGGCCATATGTTCTTCGCCGACCGCTACTACGGCTACGACGACGCGATCTACGCGAGCCTGCGCCTGATCGAGATCCTCTCGCACACGAAGCTCACGCTCCGGCAGCTGCTCGCCGACGTCCCCGAGACGTTCTCGACGCCGGAGCTGCGCGTCGACTGCCCCGACGAGCTGAAGTTCGACGTCGTGACGAAGGTGCTCGCGCACTATCGCGCGACGCACGAGGTCGCCGAGGTCGACGGCGCCCGCATCCAGTTCGAGGGCGGCTGGGGGCTCGTGCGCGCGAGCAACACGCAGCCCGTGCTCGTCCTGCGCTTCGAGGCGCAGACCGAGGAGCGCCTCGCGGAGCTTCGCGCCGAGGTCGAGGCCGTCGTCGCGCAGGCAGGCGGCGGCGCCGTCGGCGGCGCGGCGAGCCACTGAGCGCTG